>JANYCP010000005.1 GCA_025360265.1 Gemmatimonadota bacterium | reverse complement strand
AACCATCTCGATGTCGAATCGATCGAGGCACTGGAAGATGCGCTTGAGAACTACGATGGCACTGTCGTCCTGGTCACCCATGATCGCGCGCTGCTGACCACGCTGGCAACCCGCATCTGGTCGCTCGAGCGTGCCAAGATGACCGATTACCCAGGAACGTTTGCGGAGTGGGAGCAGGACGTCGCCGGCAAGAAGCAACAGGCCGCCGACGATCGCGCCGCCGCACGTGCCACGGAAAAGCCCGGGAAGGCGAAGCCACGTTCCGACGCCTCACTGCGCCGCACCGCCGAGCGGGCGCGCGGTGACGCCGAGGCGGAGGTGGCCCGTTGCGACGCCGAACTGGCGCGGCTCGAAGCGGAGCTGGCCGACCCGGCACTGTACCACTTGCCGGACGCCAAGCACGCGGCGCGGGTCGCGACCAAGGCTCGTGATGCGGCTCGCGTGGCACGCGACGCGGCGTTCGCCGCATGGGAAGCGGCAGAGTCAGCGCTCTCCTCGTCCTGAGCGTAGATTTCATCCCATGTCCCATGCCCCCGGCCCCATGCCCCATGCCGTCCCCCGCCACCGCCCCATCGTTCGCATCACGCACTGGCTCAACGCGGTCTTTCTTGCCGGCATGATCGGCAGCGGCCTGCAGATCTACACTGCGTACGGCCACATCGGTTTTCACGACGACACGTTCAACGTTCCCAATCCATTCGATGCATCGCGCATGGCGATCCCGCAGGCCGTGAAGCTCGGCGGCTGGCTGGCCGGCGGTCTGCGCTGGCACTTCACGCTGGCTTGGCCGTTCGTGCTCACCGGATTGGCGTACGTGCTCTTTCTGGTGATTTCTGGTGAATGGCGCGCACTTCTCTTCGGGCCGCGCGACGTTCCCGGTGCATGGCAGATGACGCGCTACTACTTGCGCTTGCGGAAGGACCATCCGCCGCAGGGAAAGCACAACCCGCTGCAGAAGAGTGCCTACACCTTCGCCATCGTGCTTGCGATGATTTCGATTCTGTCGGGGTTTGCCATTGCCAAGCCGATTCAGCTGTCGTTCCTGACGTCGCTCTTCGGCGGCTACGAGTGGGCGCGCTACTGGCACTTTGTCGCGGTGTGGACCTTCACCGCCTTCATCATGGCGCACGTGGTCATGGTCTTTGTCGCCGATCCGGCATCGCTCCGTGCAATAATCACTGGCCGCTATCGCGGGAGGCACACCAGCCATGAGTGAATCGTCCCGGATTATTGCCCGTCGTGACTTCATTCGCCTGGCCTCACCTGCCGTGCCGATTGCACTTGCTGCATGCGGCTGGGACGGCGGCAAGCACCTGCAGCCAGTGTTCGACAAGGTCATTGCCGCGAACAATTCGCTGGGCGAAGGATTGCTCGCGGTGCGGCACGCGGAGGCCAATCCGGCGCAGATCGCCCGCGGACAAATGCCGAGCTATTTCGTGTCGGAAGGGATGCCAACGATCGCGGATCCGTCGGCGTGGCGACTCGAGGTTGGTGGCCTGGTGCGCAAGCCAACGGCGTTCACGCCGGAGATGATCTCAACACTGCCTCACATCAACTACACCATCACCCATCACTGCGTGGAAGGCTGGTCCGTGGTGAAATCGTGGGGTGGCGTGCCGTTCACCACATTTGCCGCGCTGGTCGAGCCGATGCCGGACGCGAAGTACGTCCAGTTCGATTCGTTCGACTCAGGCTACATGAACGGCTGGGACATCGCCAGCGCGATGCACCCGCAGACGATGCTTGCCGACGCGTTTGAAGGAAAGCCCATTGCGGCAGCGCATGGCGCGCCGCTCCGCCTCTACTCGCCGATCAAGCTCGGCTACAAGCTCACGAAATACCTGACGAAAGTGACCTTCACCGACAAGAAGATTGGCGGCTACTGGGAGGATCGCGGCTATCCGTGGTTTGGCGGGCTCTAGCGCTTCCCCCGAAATTTTTCGAACGCCCTCCGCTCCTTCTTGCTCGGCTTCCCCTCCGGAAAATCAAATCCTGGCGCAATCTTGAGCAGCTCATGCTGCCGTTCGCGCGCCGCGCGCGACGCGTCCGATTCCTGATACAGGCCCGCCGCGACCGTCGCTGAACCTCGTCGTTCCGCGATCCCGGTCACGACAACAATGTGTTCGTACGGCGCCACACGGATGCGGACCGTATCGCCAGGTCCTACCAGTCGCGCCGGTTTCGCAGCATCACCATTCACCTCGATCTTGCCGCCGATGACGGCCTCGGTGGCTGCCGAACGCGTCTTGTAGAAACGCGCCGCCCAAAGCCATTTATCGAGCCTGACTTTCTCTTGAGTGGTCACGTCTCTCGTGCCTCGTCTCTCTTCTCTCGGTAGGTCCCGCAGGCCATATTTCGTGGCTTGAATCCTACACCCCCACCCCTCGACCTGAACGACCCGCGCAGCGGCGCCTTCCCGGTCGATGCCGCTGCGCCACAGGCGACGGCAAAGGGATTGGAACGCCTGTCGGTGCCCGGTCCGCGCGTCCTTCTTGCCGGCGTTGTCGTCGCTCGGTTGATCCTCGTGGCGCTAGCGATCGGGCGCGAGCTCGGCGCCCATGCCGGGATCGTCGATACTGCGTTCTGGTCGGTTGCTGGCGTCGCCGCGCTGGCGATTATTGCAGCAGCGTGGCTTGGCTGGCAGATCCGTCGGCCGACCGGCATACCGGGGCCCGATGCCCTGCTATTGCAGGCCGCCGCCGATGTGATGGTGGTGACCACCCTCGTCACCTTCCAGACGAGGGAGGCCGCCACTTCGGTGGCCGCCCTGTACGTGCTCCTGGTCACGGTGTACGCGCTCCTGCTGCCGGTCGGGCGCGGATTGATCGTGGTGGCACTCGCCTGCAGTTGCTACATCGGCTTCTCGGTTCAAACATCGGCCACCATTCCCGACGCGGTCGATGCCCGATTCTGGTATCAGGTGGTCGTGATCGCCTTCGTCGGCGCGCTCATCGCCATCCTTGGCAACCGCCTGACCGATGCCTCACGCGAGCAGCGAGCCCTGGCTGCCGCACTCTTCCAGGCGCGGCTCGAGGCCGACGAGATCCTGGGGAGCATTCAGTCGGGCGTACTCAGCGTCGACGGCGATGGCCGGCTGGGATACATCAATCCGCCAGGTCGATCCATTCTCAGTGCCGACGCGGCGACCTTCATCCCGGGCCAGCCGGTGCTGGAGTCGTTGCGGGCGCGGTCCCGCGAGCTGTACGAAGCCATTACCCGCGGCATCGCCGATGGGGCGCGGGTGGCGCGAGCCGAAGTGCAGGTGCGCCGAGGGGACGGAACGCTCTTTCCGGTCGGGCTCAGCACCACCACGTTCAAGCGGCCGGGCAGCGATCGACGCCTCGTCACGGCGATATTTACCGATATCTCGGACCTCAAGCGGCTGCAGGAGTTTCGCCTGCGGGCCGAGCGGCTGGAAGCGGTGGCCGCGTTGAGTGCTTCGCTCGCGCACGAAATCCGCAATCCGCTTGCTGCCATTCGAAGTGCAGTGGAGCAGCTCGCGCGGTCCGTCGGCGAGGACGAAGACGATCAGACGCTTGCGCGTCTCGTCATGCGCGAGAGTGAACGGTTGAATCGCCTGCTCAGTGAGTTTCTCGATTTCTCGCGCGTTCGCGCCACCAAGTTCGAACGACTCGATCTACTGGCATTGGTACGCGATGCGGTCCGCATCGTGGCCGCGCAGCCGGCGGCTCAGGGCGTTGGCATTGAGGTGCGAGGCGAGGCGGTGACACTTGACGCCGACAGCGATCTGCTCAATCGCCTGATCAGCAATCTGCTGCTCAATGCGGCTCAAGCGCTTGAGGGCCGGGGGCGAATCACCGTGACCGTAGCGACCACGGCGCCGGGCGAAGGGCCTGGCGGCTCGGTGGAACGGCCGGTGAAGCTGGTGGTGCACGATACCGGACCGGGCATTCCGGAAATCGTACGCGAGCGACTCTTCGAGCCGTTTGTCAGCGGTCGGCAGGGCGGCACCGGACTTGGGCTCGCGATTGTGCAACGGGCGGTTGCCGCGCATCGCGGTGTCGTGCTCGTCGATACGGCGCAGGGTGATGGAACTACCTTCTCGATATTTCTGCCAGCGACTTGGAACAGGGAGGACAGGGCATGAGTCAGCAGCCTTCGGTATTGGTCATCGACGATGAATCGGGCATCCTCGATACGCTCAGGATTCTCCTCAAGAAGGAGGGCTACGAGGTCAGCACCGCGCAGGGCGGCAAGGCTGGTCTCGATGCGATTCGTGCCAACGCCCCCGATATCGTGCTGACCGACGTGCGCATGCCGCAAGTCACCGGTCTCGACATCCTGCAGGCCGTCAAGGAATCCGACCCGATCACGCCGGTCCTGCTGATGACCGCGCAAGCCTCGCTGCAGAGTGCGATTCAGGCAGTCAATGCCGGCGCGTTCTACTATCTGCAGAAACCGTTCGCCAACGATGAACTATTGGCGATCATGCGTCGAGCCTGCGAATTCCGCCAGATCCGTGTCGAGAACAAGCAGCTCAAGCAGGAGATCCGCCGCACCGGTGGCGGACCGCGCCCCATTGTGACGCGGCCGATCGGCAAGGCGCGCCGATTCCTTGAAATCCTCAAGCTCGCCGACATCATCGCTCCCACCGATTCCACCGTGCTGCTCGGCGGTGAAAGCGGCACCGGCAAGGAAGTGCTGGCGCGCTACATCCACGACGCATCGCTGCGGGCCGACGGACCCTTTCTCTCGATCAACTGCGGCGCCCTGCCGGAAACGCTGCTCGAAAGCGAACTCTTCGGACACGTGAAGGGATCGTTCACTGGCGCCGTACGCGACAAGCAGGGACTCTTCGCCGCCGCGCGTGGTGGTACGTTCTTTCTCGACGAAGTCGGCGAAATGCCAGCATCACTGCAAGTGAAACTGCTCCGAGTGCTGCAGCAGCGCGAAGTCATTCCGGTTGGCGCGACGGAAGCGCTGCCCGTGGACGTGCGCATTGTTGCCGCAACGAACCGCGAACTCGAGGAAGAAGTCCGGCGTGGCAATTTCCGCTCCGATCTCTTTTACCGCTTGAATGTGCTCGCACTCGAATTGCCGCCGTTGCGCGATCGGCGCGATGACCTGCTGCTGCTGATCGATCACTTCCTCACCGAAATGGCGGCGGAGCGGGGCGCGGAAGTGAAGGCGCTCACGGCCGAAGCGCTCGATGCCGTCATGGTGTACGAATGGCCCGGCAATGTGCGTGAACTGCAGAACGCGCTGGAACACGCCACCGTGCTCACCAAGGGCAATCTCATCGAGCCGCAGCACCTGCCGGAACGCATCACCCGGCAGAAGAAGGAACCGCTGGTGGCCGAACGCGCCCAGCCCAATCCGTCGCTCGACATGATCGAGCGGGCGTACATCATGTTTGTCCTCCAGGCCGAAGGCGGCAACAAGACGCGCGCGGC
>JANYCP010000107.1 GCA_025360265.1 Gemmatimonadota bacterium | reverse complement strand
TCCGTCCGGGTGTGTGACATCAAAATGATATCACTTTGGTATTGAAATGCAAATGGGAGACCCCCTCACCCCGACCCCCATCCCCCACCTACCTTCCCCCGGTGCACTTCCGATCGCTTCTCCCGATCGTCCTGTTCGCCGGCTGTCTCGCGGACCCGATTGCCGATTCGGCCCTGGTTCCCTCGACGATCACGTCCCTGTCGGTCGCCCGGTCCGGTCGCACCAACGTCACCCTCCTGGCCGCGACGGCCGTTGCGCCCGATCGGGCGTGGGCCGCAGGGCAAGCAGGTGTCATCCTCGGTTGGAATGGATCGGACTGGCGCGTCGAGACCACACCGACTCAAGAGACAGTGACGGGCATTTGGGCGGCGGATGCGAGCAACGTGTTCGCGGCCGGCACGACTGGCATGCTGCTCAAGCGGAATGTTGACGGCAGCTGGGCCGCGGAATCCTTACCCACCAGCAACACGCTGCTCGACATCTGGGGAATCGATGCAACGCGTGTCTGGGCGGTCGGTGTCAGCGGGACGATCCTTCGTCGATCCGCGACGGGATGGAGTGCGATGGCGGTTCCGGTTCCCGCCGAGCTCTGGGGGATCTGGGGACAATCGGAGAACGCGCTGGTTGCGGTGGGGCAGAATGGCGTGATCCTGGAATGCTGCGACGGTGGTGGCTGGCGCAGCGTGGCATCACCCACGAGCAACGGTCTTTTTGCAATTGCAGGTGATGGCGCCGGACGCATCGTAGCAGTTGGCACAGGCGGTACAATCCTGTTGCGGCAGAATGGCAGTTGGCGGACGGTGACGTCACCGACCTCGGTGAATCTCTTCGCCGTGTCGAGTGACGCCGCAGGCCGCTTTCTTGTTGCCGGTGATGGCGGACGAATCCTCAGTGGTGACGGAACCAACTGGAGCATCGTGCCGACGAGTGGTGTGCACGAGAATCTCCGAGCGATCGTCAACGGTGGTCCGCGACACTTCGCGGTTGGCTGGTTTGGTACCATCCTGGACGACGCGAACGGAAACTGGGGGGCGTCGCTGGATGGCGGCGTGCTGTACGATGTGCACGCACCGGCGGACGGACCGCCGATCGCGGTCGGGCAGGGTGGTCTTGCCTATCAGCGCATCGGTGCGTCGTGGCAGAGCATTGCGTTGCCGACCACGGCTTCACTCTACGGCATCACGGGCCCGTCGGCGCGCGCGCGACTGGTGGTGGGAGACAGCGGAACAATCCTGCGCTTCGACGGTGCCACCTGGCAGCGTGAGGCCTCACCGTACAACGGGCTGTTGCGCTCTGTCTGGTGGTCGGCCGACAACCGGGCGATGATCGTTGGTAACGAAGGCAACGCGCTCGCCTGGAACGGCGCGGCTTGGGCTGCGACCACAACCAACTCAAAGGCATTCCTGCGTCATGTCTGGGGCACCGAATGGGCAGACGTGTGGGCGGTCGGCGACAGCGGCACCGTGTTGCGGTATGACGGCAGCCAATGGCACAAACTCGCTACGCCAACCAATCGCCTGCTCCGCGGGGTGTGGGGACGATCACCGCGTGACGTATGGGTGGTCGGCGATTCTGGTACGGCCATTCATTGGGACGGCCGGGCCTGGGCCACCCTCTCGCCGCCAACGCAGGACGCACTCCGCGCCGTCCGTGGCATCGGCAGCGACATCTACGCCGTCGGCGCCAACGGTACGGCGTACAAGTGGAATGGCGAGACCTGGACGGCGATCGCGAGCGGATTGCCAGTGCTGCTCGTTGGGATGGACGTCCTCAATGGCAATCTCATCGCAGTCGGAGATCTCGCGGCGATTGTGGAGGGCCATTGAGTCGTGAGCACCCTCGTCCTGAGCGCAGCGAGGGACCTTCAGACTCGGCGTCACAGAAGTCCTGGAGGTCCCTCGCTGCGCTCAGGACGAGGTAATCCCCCGACTCTTCGCCTCCCACTCGCCACTCAAGCTCCCATCCATAAGCTGCCGTCGCGGTGACACCACGTTTGCAATCAGAATACCGGCGACGAGAGACACGGCGATCAGAACCATGCGAAACGCGCTTTCGACGCCAACCATCACATTCTTGTCGAGGAGTGATGCGAGTGATCGCAGACCTACGCTGCCGGGGACGAGCAGCAGGAGCCCAGGCACGAGGGTGATCTGCGACGGCCGGTTCGTCAGGCGTGCATACCAGTTGCTGCCAATGCCGGTCAGGAGTCCGCCAACGAAGGCCCCGAGTTCGGCACCCAGCGCATTTGAGCCGGCATAGGCGCCGGTGAACGCCACGATGCCTGCCACGATAATCCACGGAACATCTCGCGGCTCGGCCTTGAGCAGCACGGTAAATCCGAGCGGTGAGATGAGCAGCGAAATCAGCAACGTCCAGTCAGGAAGTTCGATCACCGCACTTGAGTGCGGCGTACCGATTGCCAGTGCGGCGGTTTTCGCGCCGATGGCAATGCCAAAGGTGATGCCGAGCAGGAGGACGAGCGCACCCATGAATCGCGCGGTGCCCGACGCGAGGTGACGCGAGGAAAGTTCGCGCATTGCGGTGGTGAGCGTGAGCCCCGGAATGAGGACAATGACACCAGCGAGCGTGACGAGGAACACCGAGATCGGGAATCCTGCATTGGCGATGGTGGCGGCGAGGAGCGATGCGGTGAAGGCCGCCACAAGCTCGAACACTCGACCGAATGTGGGGCGACGCCGCGTCAGCAATGCGAGTCCGCCGATCACCAGGCCGATCGCCGCACCAGCGACGATCTCGTGCCAGCCGCCGCCAAGAAAGCGTGCCGCGCCCCCTGACACGATTGCGAACGCGAGGGTCTGCAGCGCCGGTCCGTAACGTTCCGGCGCAGCCTCGATCAGGTCGATGCGCGCCGATCCCTCGAGTGGAGTGATCACCCGGTTGAGCACGTCACGGGTCACCTTGTCGACGCCCGCCAGCTTGCCGAGATTCGACTCGCCCGGCTCAACCCGGATCATGAAGGTGCGCTGGTCGTCCTGGGGACCGAAGGACGCCATGATTGAAGTGGGTGTCGAGAAGAACTGGGCTTCGATGCCCAGTTGATCGGCAGACCTCCCCAGCGCTTCTTCCAGCCGGTCCGCGGCGTAGCCGGATGTGTGGAGCGCGCGGCCGAGCCGGAGGATGAATGCGATCCTCGGATCGTGTGTTGCGGGTTGGGCGGCGAACGTCATGACGGATGATAACGCCGCGAAGGACGCCGGACTGGGGACTTGGGGCTTGAGACTTGGGAAAACATTGGAGAGTCTTGTGAAACACGCGATCGCGGGCATCGGCATTCTTCTCGTCGCTTCTTGTGCGACCAATCCGGTCACCGGAAAGTCCCAGCTCATGCTGGTCTCCGAATCGCAGGAGATCAGCATGGGGAAGGAGATGTTGACGCAAACGGAGCAGGAGACTGGTTTCTATGCCGACCCCGCTCTGCAGTCGTACGTGTCGACAATCGGGCTCGGGATGGCGCACGCATCGGAACGGCCGTCCCTACCATGGGAGTATCACGTCATTGACGATGCGGCGATCAACGCGTTCGCCGCTCCCGGTGGATTCGTCTTCGTCACTCGCGGTATCCTCACCTACCTGAACAGCGAAGCGGAACTGGCGGCAGTGCTGGGACACGAGACCGGTCACGTGACGGCGCGCCACTCCGCAGCGATGATTTCCGAGCAGCAGCTCGGCGGCCTCGGCATGGCTGGTCTTTCGATCTGGAAGCCGAAGCTGGGTGGCATTCTCAGCACCGGTGCGTCGCTGTACTTCCTCAACTTCTCACGCAACGACGAGCGCCAGGCCGATGGACTGGGCCACCGCTACGCACTGCACGCGAAGTACGATCCGCGGGAAATGCCGAAGACGTTCCAGACGCTTCAGCGGGTGAGCAGCACGGGGTCCTCGCGGATGCCGGGATTCCTGTCGACGCATCCCGATCCGGGTGACCGCGTGGTCTACACCAAGGCCTGGGCAGACACTGTGACGAGTTTCGCCGGCTTGAAGGTGGATCGCGATCGTTACCTGTCGCGCATCGATGGTCTGCTCTTCGGTGAAGACCCGGAGCAGGGGTATTTCGAATCAGGTCGCTACCTGCACCCAACGCTGCAACTGCGCTTCGACCTGCCGAGCGGCTGGCAGGGGAACAACCAGCGCTCGCAGGTCGTGCTTGCTGAACCGAATGGCCAGGCACAGATCACATTTGCTGCGGCGAAGGGGAACACGCCCGATGCGGCAGCGCAGGCGTTCCTCGGGCAACAGGGTATCCAGAATATTGGCGGACAGCGCTTCACGCTCGGGGGTGATGCCGCGACACTTGTGCAGTTCGCCGCGACCACGTCAGATAATCAGGCATTGCGCGGTGAAGCGATCTTCGTGCAGCACGGTGGCACCGTGTACCAATTTCTTGGGGTGACGCTGGCCACGTCGTGGCCGATGCTCGGCCCGGCCATTTCACAAAGCCTGCGATCATTCGGGCCGACCGCAAGCAATCAAGTGTTTCATCGTCGCAAGTATCTGCGCATCGTGACGCTGCCGCGCGCGACGAGTGTTGCGGATCTTGCCGCCCAGAGTGGCGGAGCGATCGCGGTGCAGGAACTGGCGATCATCAATGCGGTGGCGGAGTCGGCGACGCTGGCGACGGGGACACGGGTGAAGACGGTCAGCTACCGCTGACCAGTCGTGCCTCGGCAGCGCGTGCGTGCGCCTCGAGTCCTTCGAGGCGCGCGAGTGCCGCGGCATCGCTCACGATGGCCGCGGCATCGTCAATGCGCAGCCATGTCCGAACGCGAAGAAAGGTGAGCACCGATAGGCCGGCCGTAAACCGTGCGCCGCCGCCGGTTGGCAGCACATGGTTTGGACCCGCTCCATAATCACCGAACACTTCTGCGCTGCGTTCGCCCAGGAAGAGGGCGCCAGCGTGGCGAATGCGGGCGGTCAGATCGGCAGGATCGCGG
>JANYCP010000104.1 GCA_025360265.1 Gemmatimonadota bacterium | reverse complement strand
CTCACCGTGAATTCAACATCGACTCCCTCGGGTGGAACGCCGAAGTACCGAAGAATATTGCCGGATTCGCCGCGATGATACCGCGGTGCATAGCGGTCGCCCTTGCCGTCCTGCAGGGCGCGCCCGTTGATCGACATTGCTGTCACGACGACGCCGGTGTCCATCGCGACTCGGATCATCTGCCCTTCGCCGGCACGTGCCACATGCACGCGCACTCGGCGGCCGCCGACAGTCGCAGTAGTCGTCACCGATGGCGCTGTCCATGCTGCAACCGTCTTCGCGTCGGTCGCGGTGGCGAGCAACGGCGCCATGCGAGTACCGAATCCGTAGCCGCTCAAGTCGATTCGTCCTGGTGTCGCGCCGAGCCGGGATGCCGTCCAATTGTCAGTTGTGTGGTCGAATGAAAACCACCACGCCTTCGACGAGTCGGAATCGACAAGGAGAGACAGCGAGTCGGGGCGTTTTCGTACGTCGTTGAAGCCCGATTGAAGCTCGGCTTGCAGCAACGCAACAAGCGACACCGTCAGCGAACCGGCGACACCCCACCGCCGCAACCCGCCGGTGAGTCGCAGCGGCAACACCAGCAGGCTCAGCATGAGCGCCAGCAGCAACATGCAGAATGGCAGCATGTCGGCGGTGAGTGCGATAAGCAACGCCTTGCTGAGCGGCACGAAAAATACGAGCGCGGGAATGGCCAGAATCGCAAGCCACGCCGGCGCGGCCACGCGTCTCGCCTCTGATCGCTGCCACCACGAGGCGCACATTGTGGCTGCGAAGAGTGGCCAACAGAAGAGGTAACTCGCGCCCGGAAGCGCGATCGCTACGGCCAGACCGATTGCACCGAACAGGATCATCGGAGCGGTAGCGAGTTCAACCGGCGTCGCGCGAGTCTCGGCGCGCCGCTGGACTTGCACCACGATCGCCACCGTGGCGGCCGCCGCGGACAGGAAATACCACAATGCATTGTATGGATCGCGCTGCAGAATCTCGCCGTACCCCGGATGCACCAGCTTGATCACTTGCCATCCGGCGAGCGTCGCCAGCGTTGGCAGCAGGAGCGATACCATCAGGACCAGCGCACCCCGACCGACACCGCCAAGCGAGATGGTGCGCCGATACAGCCCGATCCCGAACAGCAGCAGGGCCAGGACCAGTGCGTCGATTGCGACAATGATCGCCCACGATGCCGGGTAATTCACCACGCCAACCAGTGGCGCGTCGAAATAGATCCGGTCGGTCGTTCGCACGTGCTGCAGGTCGGTCGAATCGAGTGCCCGCACCAGCGACAGGGCGTACGCCCCCATCTGAGGCACGACACGCGCATCAAGGTGGGCGGCATTGTCGAGCGGCGTGTGATAGCTGGTGTAACCACCCACATGCGCAAAATTCAGCGCACCGACCGCGAATCCGGAATGCAACCAGATGCTCAGGTCGGTATCGCTTGGCAGGTGGCGGTACACCTCACCGGTGAGCGAATTGGTCCGGGCGCCACTCACCTTGGCGAGGGCCCCGATCAGCGGTGTGTTGCCGGGGCTGGTCTGGAACATGTACACGGGACCCTTGGTGCCCCGTCCATCAAAGTTGAGCACGACGCCAACATCCTTCGCCCACGGATGCAAATCGACAAAGGCTTCCGCGCCGAGCAGGCCATTCTCTTCGGCGTCGACGAAGGTGATGATCAGGTCATGATCCAGCGGCGGTCCGTTGCTGATCGCGGCCAGCGTGCCGAGTATCGCGCTGACGCCAACGCCGTCGTCACCAGCGCCGAATGAGCGTGGCACCGCGTCGTAGTGCGCCGAGAGGAGGATCGCTGGTCCAGGCTTCCGCCCGCGCTTGCGGGCGACGACGTTCGCGACAGTGGCCGCGAGCGGTCCTTCCAGCGTGTTGAACCCCGTGGCGGACTGGACGTGCACCTCGTCAGCGCCCTGCGCGCGGAGCTGATCCACGAGATAGTCGCGCACGCGATCATGTTCAGCGGTGCCGACGGGGTGTGGCGCCCGGGTGATTGCCACGAGCGCCTTGTTGGCGACGGTGATTGAGAAGTCACCCGAACCGGGGGCTTCGCGACCAGCCGTGGTGGCCGGCGCTGCGGACGTGGCAAATCCGAGCCACGCGCCGAGCGCCAGAATCAGGCCGGCCGCTAATTCAGCGCCGCGGCCGCCGCGCATTCGGATTGGATGGCTTGTTGTGAGTCAGTCCCTTGCCGCGACCGCGTTGTGCGCGCATCGCTGCAAGCCGCTCCGCAAGCGGGACCTCGAGCTTTCCTTCGGACTTCGCATTGTAGTCGAAGTCGGGTAGCGTCACGCGTGGCAACCGCTTGCCCACTACGCGCTCGATATCGCGCAACTGTGGCTCTTCGTCTGGCGCGATGAACGTGAACGCGTCGCCGGTGGTCTCGGCACGCGCCGTACGGCCGACGCGATGGATGTAATCCTCTGGCGTTTGCGGTACGTCGAAATTCACCACATGGCCGAGCGCTTCGATGTCGATGCCGCGTGCTGCGATATCGGTGGCCACAAGCACGCGGTACTTGCCGCTCTTGAAGCCGGCGAGCGCTTCAGTGCGCTGCGATTGCGAACGATTGCCGTGAATCCGCTCGGCCTTGATACCGGCTTTCACGAGTTGCAACTGCAGGCGATTGGCGCGGTGCTTGGTGCGAGTGAACACCAGCGCTTCCTTCATCACACCACTGTTCAGGAGATGGAGGAAAAGCGACGACTTGAGATCCTGGCGCACCGGATAAATCGCTTGCGTGATGCCGACTGCCGGCGTGGACTTCCGCTCACGATTGATCGTCACCGGATTGTGCAGCATCTCACGGGTGAGCGTCGCGATCGGCGGCGGCATGGTGGCCGAGAAGAAGAGCGTCTGCCGCTTGGCCGGAATGTGCTTGAGCACGCGACGGATGTCGGGGAGAAATCCCATGTCGAGCATGCGATCGGCTTCGTCGAGCACCAGGTATTCAATGCCGGGAATCTTGGCATAGCCGAAACGGAAATGATCGAGCAAGCGACCCGGCGTGGCGACCAGCACATCGACGCCGGTGCGGAAGGCGTGTTCCTGCGGACTCATGCCGACGCCACCAAAGATTGCAGCACCGGTGATCGGGGTATGGATCGCCAGCTGATTGAGGTCATCGAGAATCTGCGCAGCGAGTTCACGCGTGGGCGTGAGGATCAGGGCGCGGGTGGTACGGCGCGGCTTGTCGATCAGGTGATGCAGGATCGGCAACAGGAACGCGGCCGTTTTGCCGCTGCCGGTCATGGCGCAGGCGAGAATATCCCGGCCCTCGAGGGCGGCAGGGATCGAGTCTGACTGGATCGGGGTCGGCCGGGTGAAGCCGAGGTCCTTGAGGCCGCGCAGCAGGGCGGGGTTGAGCTTCAGCGATGAAAACGGCAGATAACATCCTTATATAGGGAACATTCCAGCAGGCAAAGTGGTGGATTGGCCGCGGAATGGCGAGGGGACGCGTCATCCCACGACTTCGGCACAACTCCCCGTGGCCAGTTGCGCGGCAGTGATTCGCATCCTTTCTGGCCTGACGTTGCCGTGTTGCCGTTCAAGGCAGGACGGGTGACTTACCTTTCGATGGTCATGAC
>JANYCP010000074.1 GCA_025360265.1 Gemmatimonadota bacterium | reverse complement strand
AGAATTCGGCGCGACCACTGGCCGCCCGCGCCGCTGCGGCTGGTTCGACGCCACCGTCGTGCGGTACTCCGTGCGCGTGAACGGTCTTACTGGACTCGCCGTGACCAAGCTCGACGTCCTGGACACGTTCGCCGAGATCCCAGTCTGCACCGGGTACAAGCTGGATGATCGGGAATGCAGTGAAGTGCCGAGTGACGTAGAGGCGCTCGACCGTGTGGAGCCGATCTATGAGGTGCTGCCGGGGTGGCAGCGTGCGACGACCACGGCTCGTCGTCTGGCCGACTTGCCACCGGCCGCGCGCGCCTATCTCGACCGGCTCGAGGATCTCGCTGGGCAGCCGATAAGGTACGTGAGTGTAGGAACCAGGCGCGACCAGATTATTGAAGTGTGAGGAGATAGGAGATAGGAGAAGGGGGCTCCGTGAATGAGGGGCCCCCTTCTCCCATCTCCTATCTCCTATCTCCTATCTCCTATCGCTACTATCTACTGCGATTGCAGTCGCGCGAAGTAGCTGCTGATCCCCACGCTGTTCAACCACACCGGATCGATCTCGTAGTACCGGCTCGGAATGAAGCGACCTGTGGTCGGGAAGTACGGCGGCGGGTTGATCGCACCGCACTTGTCGTACGTGTGTGCTTCGGCCCAACCGAAATTCTGGTTGTAGTATGTGGCGGCATCGACGCGACCCTGGGCGAGGCCGCCCGTGACGCGTACGCAGCCATTCACCGCGGCGCCGCCGCACTGCTGGTTGATCGCCGAGATATCCCAGCTCGAATTGGCGCTGGTGGACCACGAGGGGAAGGTCACCGGTACGGTCCAGGGCGAATGCACCCCTTCACCATACCAGTTCCCATTGGTCGTGCCGCCGTCGCCTGCGGCCAGGAAGAACATGTTGTAGTTGGCGTCGTTGGTGTCATCGTATCCGCCATACACCTTGCTGTTCACGTAGAACGGCGTCTGCATGTTGTTGTCCTCGATGATCACGTCCTTGGTCGCGATCGCGCCGAAGATGTCGCCGGTCGACGTGCAGTTGGTGCCCGGGGGATTCTGGTACAGCAGGTCATCCGCCATGACGATGTTGCCGGTGGCGAACACTGACACGCGTCCGCGCACGCGACCACTCAACGCCACATCGCCGTTGACGTAGATCACGCCCTTGAAGCTCGCGTTGGCGCCCAGCGGAATCAGGTATGACTTGTCGCCGGAGCGGACCGTGTTCAACGACGCCAAGGCACCGGAACGACGCTTCTTCCACCAGCCGAAATTGTTGCTCGCGAGTGGCGTGTTGGTCTTGAGCGAATCGGGCGTCAGGCTATCCCCGGTAACCCACGGGAAGAGACGCGGATCGCCGCCGAGGTAGCAGCGGCGAGTGTTGTTGGTGCTGAGCAGGCTCCGTACGGCGGTGGTCTTCGCCGACGCGGCGCCGGTCGTCGCGGTGTAGACGCTGTCAGCGGTGTAGAACTGGTTGGTTCCCGCGCCATTGATCTGGGTCTTGGCCCCGCAGTTCATCGAACCCAGATTCGGGTCGTTCGCGATGTTAGCGCCCGAGCCGGACGGTACCGAGGGCCAGCGGCGACCGGTGGCATAGGCAAGCACGGAGTCGCGGGTATTCGCCGGAACCCAGACCCGCATGAACCCTTCATCCCAATCGATCACGCCGTTGCCGTTGACGTCGATCGTCAGGAACTCGATCCGCAGACCAGGAGTCGTCGAGCCGTTGGTCAGAGAAGTGAGATCGTAATCGCCGTTGACCGCGTCGGCGTTCTGGGCGTACTGCTGCATCAGCGCGATGCGGGCTGGCGTCGGCCATGGAATCGCCGTCGCGTTGGTTTTGTACCCTTGCGTGAAGTTGCCCGAGCCGACGTTGGTGATGGAGCCCACCACGTTGACCGTGCTGCTGAACAGGGTCTGTGGCGACGTGCACCCGCCTTGGAGAATCAGGCCGGAGTTGGAGAAGAACGGTCCGTTCACCGATTCGCCACAGCCGTACGCGGCACTGCCGCTCCAGTTGTTGATGGCGACTGCGAACTTGGCCCAGGATTCCTGGGTCAGCAGCATGCGACGCACGGCCACAGCGCCGCGGGCATCGCTGATCACCGAAAGCGCGCTGGCGAAGTTGCTGCCGTACTGCCCTGCGGTGGCCGCTCCACCGGTGCGTCCGCCGGTACGCCCGACGTATAGCGAGTAGCTGATGCGGGGCAGGGTGGCGCCAAGCGCGTCCTTGACCGCGGCGTTCGACGCGAGCGTCGTGTATCCGCTTGCCGGGAGCAGCGAGTCGAAGATGCCGCGATTGATCGAATCGCGGATGATTTCAAGTCCACCGTCGGAGTACGACTGCAGCAGCGCTTCCTTCGCGTTGTAGCGCGTCGAGAGCTGCGCCCCGGAGGCGAGCAGCACGCCACCAAGTGCGATGCCAGCAACGGCCATCGACACGAGCAGTGTCATGAAGAGCGCCGCGCCACGGCGGTTGTGAATCAACGAAGGGGTGCGCATCGTGAGTTCTCGTTTGGCTCAGGGACTGGCGGTGACGTTAACAGTCGTGATGGTCGATTCGTTTGGCGTGCAATCCTGCGCCGACACGCCGAAGGTGTAGGCGGTTCCGGGCGTGTTACCGGAAATCAGCTGGGTATACGACGCCTGATTCGCGGTGCGTTTGACGATCAGCAGCGGGTCGGCCCAGCTGGTGGCGCCATTGAGCTTGCGATAGAGGATGTATTGCAGGACGTCCTGCTCACCAGCGTCCTGATCGGTCGATTTCGTCCAGGTGAACCAGAGCTTGCCGCTCCCTGGCACGGTGTCGACCACGGTAAACGACGGCGACGGCAGCGGATTACGGCCACATACAGTCGGAAGCGGGATGCCGTTGTTCGGGACCTGGACTGTAGTCTGCACGTCGCGGAATCGTTCGGCCGCACCAGTCTGGCCGTTGGTGAAACGAATGTTCAGGCGCACGCCCCGCACCGAGTCGGGCCGCGTCGCGCCGGCCGTGTCGGTCGTGGATGACGTGACGACGGTGCGCTTGAGCGGCAGGTTCCCGTTCGGCACGAAAATCAGCGTATCACCGGTCGTGGTCTGACGGCGCTGCAGGTATTCGAAGAACGGCTTGCCGTTCGGATGCGCCAGGATATTCCGCGCGACAATCTGCGGGGTTCCGGAGTTGACCTGCTGATACAGGATGTAGTCATCGCTGCGGGAGGTCGAGCCGTCGGCCTGGAAGTAGAACGTGTACGTCTCCGCCGGTGACGGATCGCCGCTGCCCAGCAGAAAGTTTTGTGACGGATAGGTGTACGACGTGGTGGGAATCGTGGCAGCAGCGCTGACGTCCCACGAAATGGTTTCGGCGGTAACGGCCTGGGCGTTGAAATAGGCCGCCCAGCGGGTGTCGACCGTATCCTGCTCGATGAAGTCGGTATTGAACGCCAGCACGTTGTTGTCGCCGTACACGAGCACCGGCTGGCTGTTCGGCACACCGGCACCCATGGTGCGAATCACCCGCTCTGCGTCTTCCAGCGCGCCGCGGGAGTTCTGCATCATGTCGTAACGCTGCTGGTTCGTGTCGAACACGCGGCTCTGCGAACGGAACAACGAGAAGCCCGCGCCAATGACGGCGGCACTCATTGTCATGCCGATGAGCAGTTCGACCAGCGTGAAGCCGGTGCGTGGTGAGCGGCGCTGCGAAGAAGTGGACATCATGGACTCGCGATGACGGAGGTGACGGCAACGGTGTCAGGCATGCCAGGATCGATCACCTTGACGGTGATCACGATCCGGTCGCGCGCAGGGCTCCCCGATTGATCCCGGACGAGATACGTCAGACGGTGCATGCGGGGGAAATCCGGGAACCCGGTGGTGTCGGCGCCCGATCCCGCGTTGTACTGGGTGACCAGGTTGACGTAATCGGGGTCGGCGCGGATCAGCTGCATCCGGTCGAGCGCGACGCCAGCGGCCACGACGCGGACCGATGAGTTCGTCATCGCTGTCGCGAATCCGGCGGAAAACCGCGCGACACCCACAGCGAGTACGCCGAGGATGACGACAGCCAAGAGGATCTCGACGACGGTAAAGCCTTTGCGGTTGCGCATTAGTTGGCTCGTTTCCAGGCGCCGCTTGCGTAGGTATACCAGACGACTCGTCCAGTAGCCCGGTTGATCGCGACAGCGCGGCAGTGTATGCAGTTGGGATCGGACCCGGGACCATGCAGGTAGAGCGTGGCGCTCTTGTCGGCCGACCCGTCTCGATGAAAGGTCATCGTGGTGAAGGTCGTGGCCGTTTCCGGTGATGGCAGGTCGGGCGCAGTCGCCTTGCCGAATCGGAAGTTGTTATCGAGGACGTAATAGCGTGTCCGCTCGGTGCCATTGAGGTTGCCGTTGTTGTCGGCATCCTCGACAAGCTTCATGCGCAGGGAGTCGGGAAATGAGATCAGGATGTTGGCCTGAAGCGAGAGAGCGAGGCGCTGGGCTGAGGCGAGTTCCGCCATTGCGCCGCGTCCGGCCGCGTCCGCCTGGTACCGTTTCCAGTCCAGCCGCGACATCGCAATGGCCGCCAGAATTCCGATCATGACGATCACGATCATCAGCTCGAGCAGGGTCACGCCAAGGGTCCCCTCAGCCAACGGGCTGCGGGGCCGGTTCGAACGGGGTGAGTGCGGCGTTAGCATAGGATCACCGGAACAAGCAAGAAGCCTGGTGTTTCATTACGTTTTGGGCTCTGCGCGACCCTCTTAGACTTGGACCAGTATCGCCCGATGGCTGACGCGACTTTAATGGACAAGCTGGTCTCCCTGGCCAAGCGCCGGGGATTCGTGTTCCAGTCCTCCGAGGTCTATGGGGGGCTTGGTTCAGTTTGGGACTACGGCCCCCTGGGGGTCGCCCTGAAGCGGAATATCAAGGATCGGTGGTGGAATTCCCTGGTCCAGGCCCGGGACGACATCGAGGGGCTGGATGCGGCCATCCTCATGCATCCCAAGGTCTGGGAGGCCTCCGGGCACGTCAGCGGGTTTACCGACCCCCTGGTGGACTGCCGCACCTGCAAGGCACGGTTCCGAGCCGACAAGCTGGCCGACGCCCGCTGCCCCCAGAAGCCGAGCAAGGCGCCCGGGGAGCACTCGACCTGCGACCTGACCGAGCCCCGGCAGTTCAACCTGATGTTCAAGACCTTCATGGGCCCGATGGAGGAAAGCGCCTCGGTGATTTACCTCCGTCCCGAGACGGCCCAGGGGATCTATGTCAATTATTTGAACGTCTTGAATTCGTCACGCCAGGCCATTCCGTTCGGGATCGCTCAGATCGGCAAGGCGTTTCGCAACGAGATCACCCCGGGGAACTTCATCTTCCGGACCCGGGAATTTGAGCAGATGGAGATGCAGTTCTTCGTCAAGCCGGGAAGCGACGAGGAATGGTTCGAGCAGTGGCGCACCATCCGGATGGCATGGCACCTCTCCCTCGGCCTCAACCCGGACAAGTTGCGCTGGCACCAGCACGGCGCCGGCGAGCTGGCTCACTATGCCAAGGCGGCCTACGACATCGAGTACGAATTCCCGTTTGGCTGGCAGGAAATCGAGGGGATTCACAACCGTACCGATTTCGACCTTTCGCGCCACCAGGAAGCGTCAGGGAAGAAGCTCGAGTATTTCGAGCAGGCGACCAACTCGCGCTTCCTGCCATACGTCGTCGAGACGTCAGCTGGCGCCGATCGCGTCACGCTGACGGTGATGGCGGATGCGTACCGCGAGGAGACGGTCGAAGGTGAGACGCGCGTGGTGATGGGGTTCGCCCCGCAGGTGGCCCCAATCAAGGCAGCAGTGCTGCCGCTGATGAAGAAAGACGGCCAGCCGGAACTTGCGCTTGAACTCTATCACGACCTTCGCGCAAAGATTCCAACCTTCTATGATGATGGTGGCGCCATTGGACGGCGTTATCGTCGCCAGGACGAAGTCGGTACGCCGTGGTGCATCACGATCGACCATGAAACCGCCACGCAGCGTTCAGTAACGATTCGGCACCGCGACACCATGACGCAGGACCGGGTGGGACTCGATCAGGTGAAGGGCTGGCTGCTCGAACGACTGGGGTGACCGATGGTGTTTGAGACGACCACGACACTGGCCGCCGACGAAGTGTTCGCGCGGGCGAAGCGATTCTTCGCCGAGCGGGTGCCGCACACCGCCGCGTTCCCCGAACGCGAAGGCCCGGGATTCCTGGTGTTGCGCGGCCAGGGAGGTGAGGAAGTGGCGCTTGCGGCTGTCGTCAGGGACGGCGGCACCCACGTTCGTGGCTCCACGCTCCTCTTCGATCAGGCGGTTGGCCGCTTCCTCTCGACGTTACCGACGAGCGCTGCATGACCGGTGTACTGCGCTTGCGGGTTCGCGTGCTCGAGCAGTGGGAAGACGTAGTGCTCACGTTGCCACCAACCACTTCGATCGCCGCGCTCAAGGAAGCGGCGCTCACCGCGGCATCTGTCAGCGAAGACGCTGCAGACTTTCTCGTGAAATTCCGCGGCGCCGAAATCGATGATGAATCGCGGTCCCTCGGTGACGAACACGTTCCCACCGATGCCGGCCTGATCGTGATGCGTCGTCGTCGAGTGCCGGTGCGCTGACGCGCGCATGCGCGTCTATACCAGCAGCGGCTGCTTGGAGCACGATCCAGGTCCGGACCATCCAGATCAACCGCGGCGCCTGAGCGCGGTACTCGACGCGCTGCGGTCCGCGCCCAACATCACACTCATAAAACCGAACCCCGCGTCCATTGACGACGCACTCTGCTGTCACGACTCGGCGTACTTGCATCGGGCCGCCGCACTCTCGCGGTCTGGCGGCGGAGAACTCGGCGCTGACACCACCCTGAGCAGGAACAGCTGGCCGGCCGTGCTCGCCGCGACCGGCGCGGTGCTCGGCGCGCTCGATCATGCGATCACCACTGGCGAGCATGCGTTCGCGGCGATTCGGCCACCGGGGCACCACGCACTACATGATCGCGCCATGGGATTCTGCGTCATCAATCAGGTCGCGGTGGCTGCGGCGGTCGCGCGCCAACGCGGTCGCGAACGAGTGCTCATCGTTGACTGGGATGTGCATCACGGCAACGGCACACAAGCACTGGTCGAAAACGAACCGACAACACATTTCGTGTCGATGCATCAATGGCCATGGTATCCGGGCACCGGTGCAGCCAATGAACGGGGCGTTGGCAATTGCTTCAACCTGCCGATGGCGCCAAACCTGCCGGCGTCAGCCTATGTGGAGACGCTCTGGCGCGGGATTGAGCTGGCAACCACACACTGGGCTCCCGACGTAATACTCCTCTCCGCTGGATACGACGCGATGCTCGGCGATCCGCTCGGCGGATTCACACTCGAGCCGGAGCACTACGCGCTCTGGGTGCAGCGGATGCGCGAGCGGTTTGCCGACACGCCGATCGTCGGGCTGATGGAGGGCGGCTACGCCCCGGCGCGGCTGGCCGCGGGCGTGCTCGCGACGGTCCAGGCGCTGCGATAATGGGGCGCTGCGTCATCCTGAGCGGAGCAACTGCGGAGCCGTTGCGAAGTCGAAGGACCTCGGGGTTGCGCCACAAGAGTTGCTCCCAGCTGGATAACCGGGGTCCTTCGACTGCGCGCCCTTCGGCCGCTCCGCTCAGGATGACTTCACGCAGAGGTAGCTTTCACCCATGAATCTCCGCCTCTCTACCGAAATTCTTACCCTCCACACCCGCCACCCGTTCATCATCGCGCGGGGTGGTAATTCCGAATACCGCACCCTCATGGTCAAGATCACCGACCACGACGGCGTCGAAGGCTGGGGCGAAGCAGCCGCCACGAAGTTCTACGGCGAGACGCTCGAGACGGTACAGGCATCGATGCCAGTGTACGCGCCGCTGCTCGGCGATGATCCGTTTCAACTGGAAGCAATCGAAGCGCGACTGATCGCTGCACTTCCCGGAAACGCCGCCGCGCGCGGAGCGATTTCCGCCGCACTGCACGACCTGGTGGGCAAGCGCCTCGGAGTGCCGCTCTGGAAGTACTGGGGGCTCGATCGCGCCAAGGCGCCGAGGTCGACCTTCACCATCGGCATCGACACGCCGGAAATGATTCGCAAAAAGGTGCTTGAAGCGGCCGAGTATCCCATTCTCAAGGTGAAGCTCGGCAGCAACGATGACATGACGATCCTGCGCACCATGCGCGAAGCGACCGATCGCGAGCTGCGCGTCGACGCCAATTGTGGTTGGACTCCGGCGCATGCCATCGCAATGTTGCCGGTGCTCAAGGAATTCGGCGTCACGGTGCTGGAACAGCCGGTGGTGCCCGAAGATCTCGATGGCTTGGCCCAGATCAAGCGTGCCGCACAGATTCCCATTATTGCCGATGAAAGCTGCGTGACATCCGGTGACATCCCGAAACTTGTCGGTCGAGTCGACGGCATCAACATCAAGCTGGCGAAGTGCGGGTCGCTGCGTGAAGCTCTGCGGATGATCGCGATTGCTCGCGCCCACGGATTGATGGTGATGGTTGGCTGCATGATCGAATCATCACTCGGCATTTCCGCTGCCGCGCACTTCACGCCACTGGTCGACATCGTCGATCTCGACGGTGCAGCGCTGTTACGCGACGATCCGTTCGTCGGCGCCTCGATTCCCGCTGGTCAGGTCACGCTCCCCGAGGCACCGGGTCTTGGCGTAGCGCGACGATGACTGAACGCTTTGCCCAGGTGGCGTTGCCGCTACCGCTCGCCGACCCGTATCGCTACCGGATTCCTGCATCTCTTGCTGATCGCGCGCTCCCCGGAGCGCGCGTCGTCGTTCCGGTGCGGCGCCAGGAGTGGATCGGAGTCGTGACGGCGGTCGATGTTCCCGTGCCCGAGATGGCGGCGCGCGACATTCTCGGCGTTCCCGATGTCGAGCCGGCACTGCCACTGCCGCTGCTCGAACTGGGCCGCCAGATGTCGCGCTACTACGGCGCACCGATTGGTCTGGTGCTGCGGGCAATGCTGCCCGCCGCACTCTGGGGTCACTCTACCATCCTGCTCGAAGTCGTCACAGGCAGCCGATTTCGCGCCGGCGGCACCGCGGAGAAGCTGCTCGAATGGCTGCACGATCGTGGCGGCAGCGCCCGCGCTGAAGCCGCGGCGCACGCGCTCAAGCGCCCAATCTGGGATGTGGTCGATCGACTGCAACGCGTTGGCGCGATCGCCGTGAGTGTGGTGTCGCCGAGCACCGCAGGCGCGATGGCGACGATGCGCGTCGCGCAGATCGAGGGAACACCGATTCCGCTGATCGAACGCGACAAGCGGTTCGGCCGCTCACCCAAGCAGCGCGCGCTCTATCAGGCGCTGGAAGAGCGGGGTGGCCGCTTCCCGGTCAATGACCTGCTCGAACTGACGGGCGCGGGGCCGGGGCCGCTCAAGTCGCTGGTGTCCGCCGGATTGATAACAATTGCCGACATTGAATCGCCGCGCGATCCATTCGCGGGTGACGTGCCGCCAGCTCGATCGGTTGCGTTGACCGCGGATCAGGTCGATGCCCTCGCCGCACTTGACCAGATCGCCCCAGGGGCTGGTGCGCTACTGTTCGGCGTTACCGGTTCGGGAAAGACGCAGGTGTATCTCGAACGGATCAAGCTCGCGCTTGAGGCCGGTCGCGGCGCCATTGTGCTGGTGCCGGAGATCTCGCTCACTCCGCAGACCGTTGGTCGAGTGCGGGCGATGTTCCCCGATCAGGTGGCCGTGCTGCACAGCGCGCTCTCCGACGGTGAGCGCGCCGATGCGTGGCGAGCGCTCCATCGGGGCGAACGGCGCATCGCCGTGGGCCCGCGCTCCGCGATCTTCGCACCAGTACGTGATCTCGGCGTCATCGTGATCGACGAAGAGCATGAGGCGAGCTACAAGAACAGCGAAACGCCGCGATATCATGCCCGCGAGGTTGCAGCGATGCGGGCACGGATCGAAGGTGCCACCGTGATCCTCGGCACCGCGACACCTTCGCTCGAATCATGGACCCGCGCCTCTGCGGCGAATCAAGTCGTGCGACTACCGACTCGCGTCGCCGCGCGACCCATGCCGCCAGTGGAAATCGTTGATGTGCGGAAAGCGCCACAGGTTTCTGGTGTTTCCGGGATGGCCTGGACCCAACGGCTCGACGATGCCATGACGGCGACTCTCACCGCCGGCAATCAGGTGCTCCTGCTCCTCAATCGCCGCGGCTGGGCGTCGTTCGTCCAGTGTACTGCGTGCGGTACGGTTGTGGAGTGTCCCAACTGCAGCATTTCGCTCACGGTGCATCGTCACCCGGAGATGTTGCGCTGCCACTACTGCGATCATCACGTACCGATGCCGGAGGCGTGTGCGGCGTGCGGTGGCGTGACAACCAGGGCGATCGGCGCTGGTACGCAACAGCTGGAGCGGGTGGTGTCGGAGCGATTTCCGACGGCGCGAATCGCTCGCATGGATCTGGATACCACCGGGACCAAGTGGTCGCACCATCGCATTCTCGATCGCGTTGGCTCCGGTGAGATCGACGTGTTGCTCGGCACCCAGATGATTGCCAAAGGAATCGACTTTCCTAACGTGACGCTGGTCGGTGTCGTTGACGCCGACACGTCGCTGCATCTGCCGGACTTTCGTTCTGCAGAGCGCACCTTTCAGCTCATCGCACAGGTCGCGGGACGAGCGGGACGTGGGCCGAAGGGTGGGCGAGTGCTGGTGCAGACGAGACAACCGGAGCACGCGGCCGTCGTGTTTGCCGCACAGCATGACGCCGAAGGATTTCTGGCGGCCGAAACTGAGTTGCGGCGTTCGCCGGCGTATCCGCCGCATACGTCATTGGTGCATCTGGTGCTCAGTGGCGAGGATCTCGCCGCGGTGAACGCCCGTGCGAGTGCACTCGCCACCTGGTGCGAGCGGATCATCGCCAAGAATGAATTACCGTTGCTCGTGCTCGGGCCGGCGCCATGTCCCATTGAACGGATCAAGGATCGGTGGCGCGTCCACCTCATCCTGAAGGGGCCGCCGCAGGCCCTCGGCCGGTGGGTGAGGACGGCGGCGCCAAGGCTAGGAGGGGAGCGGGGTGGAGTGAGAATCAGCGTGGATAGAGATCCGGTGTCATTGATGTGAAGAGAGATCTCTTCCGTTTGCGGCTAACGACGCTCCCACGTAAATCCCCCGTCCCGCCGCGGGTTCGAAGACCCTTCCCGCCGCTCCGTTGCTCGTCACAGATCCGACATACCTGCGATTGAAAAGATTCGTGGCGGCGATGAACGGCGCCCAGCTCATCCGGCCAACAGATCCCTGCCACATCAGCCGTGCTCCGGTGACACCACCAGCCCAGCCATCGATGGTGATCTTGTTGTCGTCATCGGCGAACATCATCGACGAAAAGGCCTGATCGATGTCGATTGAGAAGCCGCGACCGAGCGATCCGCGCAGGCCAAGCCGGGCGATGCTGCGCGGCAAACCCGCCAGGCGGTGGCCATCCAGTGTGTCGGTCGAGGTGGGCGATACGACCTTGTAGTCGGTGAACACCGCGTCGGTGAAGGTCCATGTGCCGAGCAGCGCGAGACCCGGGCGAAGCGTGAGTGCAACGCTCGCTTCGACTCCCTGTGTTCTGGTGCGGCCAACGTTCCGGAAATAGGCGCGGCCGCTGACCTCGCTGTACGGCACGATCGCGTCGTTAGTGATGGTGTGATAGACAGCGGCGTCGAGTGAAATGCGCCCAGTGCGCGCACGCAAGCCAATCTCTTTTGTCACGCTGCGCTGCGGATTGAGATCGGGGTTGAATCCGCCGGCGCCGTCTGGGCGATTGGCGAGTTCCGTCGTCGTGGGCGTTTCGAACACGGTGGCAATGTCGCTGAACGCCGTCAGCCGGGAGCCAATGCGCATCGCCAAGCCGGCGTTGCCGCTCATCGCCGACATAGTACGCGTGGCGGTCGCGTTGCCGTCACTGAGAAAATGATCCGTCACGTCGAAGTTGCTGACGTCACGGCGCGCGCCTGCCCGAAAGGTGAACCGTTCACTCAGCGGCCAGGTCAATTGTGCAAAGGCCGCCTTCTCCGCGACTGCCTCGGCCTGATCGAGGAGTAACGTGTCGGTCTTCGCGCCACTCACGCTTCGTCGATTGCTGCGGTTGTCCTTCAGGCTCTGGAAGTCGATCCCGGAAGTAACCGACGGTCCGTTGAGATCGATGGTGGCGCTGACCCGAGCACCGCCGAGACTCCGATCGATCGTCACCCACGTGCCTTCGACGCTATTGGTGGGTGCTGGTGGTGGCGTCGCCAACGGATTCTGCAGTCCTCGCATGAGGCCGAACAGCGTGGCATCCCAGTGGATACGTTCCCCGTCGTGGCGGAGACCAACCGCCATCTGCGTCTGGGTGACTGCCTTGTCTGCGCCGCGCCGGATGTTGACGGCCGATGCTGAATCGGGGTTCGCAGCATACTCTGCAGCCGTCAGTGCGCCCGGATTCCGCGCGTGCGGGTCATCGGCCGTCGCGAAGCGAACGGTGAACACCGTGTTTGGTGTCGCGATCCAGTCAACGCCGAGGTTGAGCCGACGTTGTTCCGCGGCGCTTTGCTGACGATAGCCGTCGGTGGAGAGGCGCGATGCTGCGATCGTAGCGCCCAAATCACCAGCGCGACCGCTCGCGATGAGCTCTTCCTTCGATGTCCCGAACGTGCCACCTTCGCCGCGGGCAGTGAACGACCAAGGATCGCTCGGTGTCGTAACCGTTGTGAACGACAGTACGCCGCCCGATGCATTGCCATAGAGCGCGGATGCGCCGCCCCGGAGCACTTCGATGCGGTTGACCAGCGAGAGATTGAGGTTAGTGAGCTGGCTCTGTCCGTCGGGCAACGTCTGCGGCACGCCGTCGAGCAACACTTTGATGCCACGCAGACCAAAGTTGGAACGCGAACCGAATCCGCGAATCGATATGCGCTGATCCACGGAATAGTTGCCGCGATCCTGCGACACCACGCCCGGCACCCAGGCGAGCGATTCGTCGAGCTTCGTCGCGACGCGACCGCGATGTATCGTCGTCGAATCGACGACAGACACTGCGGCGCCGAGATGCGAAAGCGGCGAGGCAGCGCGTGTCACCGTCACCTTGATTTCGGGCAGACGTGCCGTGGAATCGGGAATCTGGGCGGCGACCCCTGCGACCGGGACCAGGACCAGAGCGAGATGACGGAGGGCGACGCGCATGGGCGGGAAACGTGTCGCCTTGGCGGTGGCTCGAGCAAGGCCTAACTTTCCACCCAGATGACTTGGCTACCCGATCTTTCGCAGCCGCCATTTCCCGGGGCCGCTCAGGCGACCTTTGCGCCAGCACCGGCTGACGGCGTTCTCCCGGAAGGCTTCTTCTCGACCTCGAACCTGCCGACTTACGTCCACACCAAGACCGGCTGGCACGCGCCGACCCGTCCCCGGATGGACTGCGCCATTGTCCTGCGCGGCGCCGGGCTCGAAACGGTGGAACCGCGCCGAGTCTGTCGCGGCGACTTGGTGCTCACCGCTTTCGACGAGCACGGCAAGGAAGGCGTCGTCGTGTATACCGAGGGATTTCTTGGCGGGAGCCGTGGCGTCAATGAGTTCCAGTTCATGGGGACCGAGGTCTCGCGTGAGCGCCCCGTCAACTACGAAGATCTGGCCCGGCGCCTTCAGGATGAAAAGGATCATGGCGGATACGTGCTCTGGATCACCGGCCCGGCTCTGGTCCACTCACGCGCGCGCAACGACTTCGAGTGGCTGATCCGGAACGGCTACGTGCAGGCAGTGCTCGCCGGCAACGCTGTCGCGGTCCATGACATCGAGGCGGCAATTTTCGGCACCACCCTCGGCATGGACAACGCCGGCCGACCAACGCAAGGCGGTCATGGGACGCACATGCGGGCGATCAACGCGGTGCGCCGCGTTGGATCGATTGAGGCGGCGGTTTCGTCTGGCATGGTCACGTCCGGCATCATGCACGCGCTGGTGACCGAGAAGATTCCCTATGTACTCGCCGGTTCGATCCGCGATGATGGCCCATTGCCTGAAGTCATTACCGATTCGCTGGGAGCGCAGGATGCGATGCGGGAGCACACGGTTCGAGCAACCGGTGCGGTATTCGTTGCCACCGCGTTGCACGCGATCGCCGTGGGGAACATGCTGCCTGCGTTCCACACCCACACCAGCGATGGCCGACCCGAACCGCTGCTGACCATTTGCGTCGACCAGACCGAGTTCGTGGTGAACAAGCTCAAGGATCGCGGCACGCACCAGGCCTTTGGTGTGGTGACCAACGCGCAGGATTTCATGCATATTCTCCGGATGTATCTCGAAAAATGCTGAACACATTCGCTCCCGATGTCCCCGGTGATTCGCCGCATTGGCAACGGTTGGCGACCGCGATTCGCGAACAGATGCCCGTCACCGAGATCGACGGCGTATGGGTCTTTCGCGTGTTGCGCCGCGACCAGAAAGAGTTCGGCACCGCAGTCCTGAGTCGCGTCACCGGCGACCGGCGCCAGATCTACACCGCCACCTATACCGCGACGATCAAGGGAAGGCAACGCGGTGGTTTCGTGTCGCAGCTGGACGAAGTCGGCACGGGTCCGCTCGAGGCGTTGCAGGAACTTCTCGCCCTCGTGCCGGTACGGGCCGACGACGAGGAGCCACCGGTGCTAGTGGAAGTCACGCGATGGTTCCCGCCGGACGTCTACGAACTTCCCCTCGACGATGCCTGAAGCGGACGGCGCAGCCGAGCGATTGTTCGAGCGGTTTCATCGCTGGCTGCGAGAACGTCATCTGCCCATCACCCGCCAGCGTGACATGGTGGCTCGCGCCGTCTTTGCCGGTGGTGAACTGCTTTCGGTGGACGGCGTCGAGCGGCGATTGCGCGAGCGGGGGCACAACGTGGGCACCGCCACCGTGTATCGCTCGCTCGACATGCTGGTGGAAAGTGGCCTGGTGCGCCGTCACGATTTCGGCGAAGGATTCAAGCGGTTTGAGCCGCTGCTGTCTCCCGGACAGAATGGCCACCTGATCTGCTCACGATGCGGGCGGGTCACGGAGTTTTCCACCGAACGCTTCGAGCGCGCCCTCCCGATGATTGCCGACGAACAGGGGTTCCAGCACCATGCCCATCGGGTCGAGATTCGCGGGCTGTGCCGCGCCTGCCGGGATGCGGATGCCGCCACGGTGGGGCGGTTTCGGGCGACCCCGTCATCCTGAGCGTGTGTTGCCTCTCCCCCCTCACTCGTCCTCCCAGTCAGCGCCACGTTTCGATTAGCAGCGCCGCGCCACACAACCAGGAGCTGGACGATGACTCGTTACACGACCGTAGTGCTCTCGCTCGCCGTGCTTGCTGCCTGCGGCGGCAAGCCAGCCGCCGCCGGCCCGGGTGACAGCCTCAACCCAACCACAATGAACGACGCGCCGCGCGCCGTGTCCCCAGAGACCGTGTTTGTGGCCGCGGTACCACCGCCGGCTCCGCGTCGTCCTGCCCGCCCGGCACCGCCGCCGTCGCCGTCGAGGCCGAACGCACCCCCGTCAGCACCGCAAGGTCGCGGCACGCTTGAATCGGGTACCGACATTCGCACGACACTCATCGATTCGATCCACTCCGGCTACAACGGTCCGGGCGATCCGATCCGTGCAACCGTCACCACCGACGTGCTCGACGGCAACCGCGTCGTGATACCGGCGGGATCGATCG
>JANYCP010000053.1 GCA_025360265.1 Gemmatimonadota bacterium | reverse complement strand
GGGGAAGCGGAGCGTTACCGCCAGATCCTTGCCGACGCTCGGCTCCACCTGCATCAGTCCGCGGGCATTGGTGCGCGACGTGGCGTGCGGTTCGAAGCCCGATTCCTGGCGAATCACTGACGCGACAAGCAGCGGATCGATGTGCTCCTGCGCCGCGGCATCGTGCAGCGTACCGGCGAACGGAAGCGGATAGAGCAGCTGCCAGAGTATCGCGTCCTTGGCAGCACCCGCGATCGAAGCGCGCGATCCAAGTTGCGTTGCCTTCGAGATGAATCCGCGAATCAAGAACGCCTCGGCAACCCGCTCTGCATCCAATCCCTTCGCTTCCGCCGCGATCCGGTCGCGTTCAAAGCGCGCTTCGATATCAAGGCCGAGCAAGTCGAGCTGGTGTGCCCGATCAAAAACGCCATCGAGCGAATCGGGTGCGGCGATCGCCATTGGCGTCAATGCGTTCCACGGGAGTGTGTCGAGGCGCGCCGCGGCGCGCACGGCGTAGTAGCTCTCCGGGCCCTTGGCGACCAGTTCGCGGAAGCCGGCGCGCGCACCGGCGCTGTCACCCGAGGCCAGACGGGCCCGCGCCAGCCAATAACGCGACGCGTCGATTTCGCCGGTCATCTGCTTTGCATCGAGCGCGCGCGCCAATTCCTGGATCGCCACCTCCGGCTTGCCGCGTTGCATCGCAATCAGTGCGGCGGTGAGAATCGCGTGCGGACGCTGCGGGCTGGTCGGATACCTGGCTGCCAGGTGCAGGAGATTGGCGCGGGCCGAGTCGATCTGTCCCCCGTCGATCGCAAGATCGGACAACAGATAGAGCGCAATCGCGGCGGAATTGGTGTCGCCGGGGAAGCGGCGAATCACCGCGCGGAGTGCCGTGGCTGCGGCGTCGCCCTGACCTGCCCGCAGCAGTGCCCGAGCGTGGTAGTACGCCGCCTGTCCGGCGATGCCCGCGTCGGTGATTCCCGCGAACTGATCGGCCGCATCGGCCCACCGCTGGACCGCACCGAGCGCGGTACCATATGTCACGCGATCGCGCGCTGACAGTGGTGCGTCCTTGGCCGCGCGCGTGAACTGGTCGACGGCATCCTGTGGCCTGGTGACCCCAGATGCGCGTCGAGCTACAATCAGCCGTTCTTCGCGAGTGAGCGGCGCATCGATCGCGCGGATGAGGTCGAGTGCGTCGCGCACGTCGGCAATCGACACGGTCGGTCGCATCTGCTCCACAAGCGACGCGGCGAGCTCGCGCTTGGCCGAATCGGTGGTCGCTCCACGCCACCGCACCTTGATTGCGGAGACGCGCGCGCCGAGCCGGTCGTAGCGCGTGGCCGCGCCCTCGATGTCGTTGCTGCGGTCGCGCGCCAGCGCTTCGGTCCAGGGAATGCGCGGCGTGGCAGCGGGTAGCGCGACACTCCGATACAGCGCCACCCGCTCAGCGGAATCGCGCGTGACTCCCGCAGCGCGAAGCGTGAGCCAGTCGGCGAGATCGGGGAGCAACGCGATTGCACGACGATAGACAACAGCGGCCGAGTCGAGCTGGTCGAGACGATCGTAGGCCCTCGCAAGCAGGACCAGTCGGCGCCCCTGTTCTTCGCGGCCACGAGCGGCGTCCAGGCCTACGGCAGCTGCGGCGTCGACAATCGCCTGTGAGTTTCTGAATTCACCGAGATCTGCTTCTGCCAGAAGGCGGCGTCCCATGCGGTCGAACTGCGTGTCGAGCCATGGCTCGCGCTCGAGCAGGCGACGGACTGTGGGCCACCCTTCCCACGCAGCGGCGGCGCGGGCGGCGAGCAGCACCGCGTCGGGTGTCCGAGTTGCTTGATTTGCGAGAATGGGATTGAGCAGCAGCGTCGCGCGCCAGGGCTGGTTGGCAGCAAGCGCGGAATCGGCCGCGGTAAGCGGTGATTGCGCCGCAAGGGGCGCGGCAAGGAGAGCGAGGAAGAAGACACAGCGCATACGTGCAACCTACAAGGGTGTCATCCTGAGCGAAGCGCTCGCGTAGCGAGCGCGCAGTCGAAGGACCTCGGCTCCGAGCGACAGAGCAAACATCTCGCCAGGGAGCCGAGGTCCTTCGACTGCGCGCTCGCTACGCGAGCGCTTCGCTCAGGATGACAACTCTTTCGCTCGCTCCGGCACAAACTCCCCTTCCCATCGCGCCATCACCACACTCGCCAGGCAATTGCCGAGCAGGTTGATCGACGTGCGCGCCATATCCATCAATGCGTCCACGCCAAGAATCACCGCAACACCTTCAAGTGGTAGTCCAAAGGACGAGAGGGTGGCCGACAGGATTACCAGCGATGCGCGCG
>JANYCP010000047.1 GCA_025360265.1 Gemmatimonadota bacterium | reverse complement strand
CAATGCAGTCGATGCCGTGACGGTGGTGGGTGAAGTCGAAGGAAAGAATTGCATCATCCCGGACGACATGATCGATACCGGGGGTACGATGTCCGAGGCGGTACACGCGCTGAAGAAGCTGGGCGCGCAGGACATCTACATCTGTGCGTCGCATGCGCTGCTGTCGGGGCCTGCGGCGGAACGGTTGTCGGCTTGTCCGGTGACGGAAGTGGCAGTAACCAATACGATCGCGATTCCGCCGGAACGAATGTTTCCGGCGCTCAAGGTGCTCTCGATTGCGGGACTCCTGGCAAAGGTGATCGGCTACACGCACAGCGACCAATCGGTTTCGTCGCTGTTCGACTGACAGAGAGACGGAGAACGCAATGCAGCATGTCGCACTCGCCGCGGAATCGCGGACCAATACTGGCAAGGGCGCAGCCCGCTCCCTTCGGCGCGCCGGCAAGGTGCCGGGCGTCATTTACGGCCATGCACTGGAAGCTCGCCCGGTCGCGGTGGATCACCGCGCCCTCGGCAAGCTCCTCGAAATCATCGGCGGCGAAGCGGCCCTGATCGACGTCTCGATCGATGGTGGCGCTCCGATCATGTCACTGGTGCGCGAAGTGCAGCGCAATCCGGTGCGTCGGACCGACGTCATCCATCTCGATCTCTACGCCGTCGTGGCGGATGAGCCGATCGAAGTGGAAATTCCGGTGCACATCATCGGCACGGCCGAAGGCGTGCGGAACCAGGGCGGCGTGCTCGATCATCACTTGCACCGCATCACCCTCAAGGTGTTGCCCGCCGACATTCCGGATCACATCGAAGTGGACGTTACCAACCTCACGGTCGGCAAGGCGATTCACATCAGCGACATTACGGTCGCCAAGGGCGAGATCATGAACGATGGCGACGTCTCGATTGTCTCCGTGGTCGTGACCCGCGCCGAAGTCTCCGCCGAAACGGTCGTGGTGGCCGACGGCACCGAGCCGGAAGTCATCAAGAAGGGCAAAGGCGAAGAGGGGGCAGAAGGTGCCGAGGGCGCCGATGCAGCCAAGGGTGGCGCGAAGCCCGCAGGCAAGGACGGGAAGCCTTCGGCGAAGTAAATGGCCAAGGCGATCGTCGGACTCGGCAACCCGGGACCCGAATACGAGCGCACGCGGCACAACGCCGGCTATTGGCTGGCGGAACACCTGGTCGCACGTTGGGGGCTCGGCAACTTTCGCCGGGCCGACGAGGCGTTGGCCGCTTCGGGGACGCTCGGCAGCGTCCCCGTTCGTGTATTGAAGCCGACGACATTCATGAACGCCAGCGGCAATGCACTTCGCGCGCTGCGGTCGCCGACATTCAATCCGGCTGAAGACTTGCTGGTCCTGGTTGATGACGTCGCGTTCGAGCCCGGAGTATTCCGGCTCAAGGGCGCCGGCTCGGCCGGGGGTCACAACGGACTCAAGAGCATCGAGTCTGCGCTGCATCGCCAGGACTACCCGCGCCTTCGCATCGGGATCGGCGCGAAGCCGGCGGGGTACGACGATCTGGCCGACTGGGTTCTCGGCAAGATGCAGCCGGAAGCACGCGCGGCGTTCGATGCCACGCTGGAGGCAATGTCGGAAGCAGTGGAGTGCTGGTTGATAGATGGAATCGAACGCGCCATGAATCGCTTCAACCGTTGAAGCACGCGCGACGCGCGACTTTCCTGGGAGCCTGCTGTGCATCTTGAGCAATACGTCCGTTTCGCGCCCTACCTCGGCCTGCTTGGTCTCGCTGGCGCCGTCATCATGTACATCTACCTCAAGCGGCAGCCGGTGGGCACGCCGCGGATGCGCGAAATCTCCGGCCTCATCGAGACCGGTGCGATGGCGTTCCTGCGCCGCGAATACATCGTGCTGACTCCCGTGATCATCGTGGTCGCTGTGCTGCTCGCCTGGAAGGTGGGCACCGGCATCGGCGTCGCATTCATGTTTGGCGGCGTCTGCTCGGTACTCGCTGGATTCATCGGCATGAAGTCGGCAACCAAGTGCAACGTGCGCACCACCGAAGCCGCACGCACACATGGCCAGGCTCGCGCGCTTGAGATTGCATTCGATGGCGGCGCGGTGATGGGGCTGGCGGTGGCGTCATTGGGGTTGCTCGGACTCGGCATGGTGCTCAACCGGATGCTCGACCTCACGAGCACGGTGATCACGCCGCAGCAGTTTACGGATTTTGCCGAAACGATGAGCGGCTTCGCGATGGGCGCATCCACCATCGCGCTCTTCGCGCGTGTCGGTGGCGGCATCTACACCAAGGCCGCCGATGTCGGCGCCGATCTCGTCGGCAAGGTTGAAATCGGCATTCCGGAAGATGATCCACGGAACCCCGCTGTTGTCGCGGACAATGTCGGTGATAACGTCGGCGACGTCGCTGGCATGGGCGCCGACATCTACGAGAGCTATGTCGATGCTGTTGTTGCGACCGTGGCGATCGCCGCGACCACGTCTCTTGTGGCATCGGCTGATCGCGTCAACGCCATCGCGCTGCCGCTCGGCTTGGCCGCCGCAGGGCTGGTCGCGTCCACGATCGGCATTTTCTCGCTGCGCCTGTTCAAGGGTGGCTCGCCCGCCAACGCACTGCGCATCGTGCAGATCCTCGGCGCCGCAATTTTCGTGGTGATGGCCTGGTTTTTGGTGGGTGAATTGCCGGTGTCAATCGGCGGACGCAGCGCCAACGGACCGTTCTTCGCCATTCTGGTCGGCACGCTGGCCGGCGTCGCGATTGGCCTGATTACCGAGTACTACACATCATCGAAGCCAGTGCGTGAGATCGCCGAAGCGTCGCTCACTGGTCCAGGGACCAACCTGATCAGCGGACTCGCAGTCGGCTTGCGGTCAACTGCCGCGCCGATCGCCGTGGTCTGTCTCGGCATCTGGACGTCGATTCACTTCGCTGGCCTGTATGGCATTGGCATTGCCGCAGTTGGCATGCTCGGCACCGTCGGCATCATCATGACCGTCGATGCATACGGACCGATTGCCGACAATGCCGGTGGCATTTCCGAGATGAGTCATCTCGGCCCCGAAGTTCGCAAGATCACCGACACGCTCGACTCGCTTGGCAACACCACCGCCGCGATCGGCAAGGGATTTGCCATTGGCTCCGCGGTGCTTACGGCGTTGGCACTGTTCTCCGCCTATGCGACATCCATTGAAGCGCACATGGGCGCCAAGCTGACGCTCGACTTGACCGATCATATGGTTGTGATCGGATTGTTCATCGGTGGCATTACGCCGTTCCTCTTCGGTGCGATGACGATGACGGCCGTCGGACGCGCGGCGCAAGGCGTCGTGATGGAAGTGCGCCGCCAGTTCAAGGAAATCCCGGGATTGATGGAAGGAACCGCACAGGCCGATTCTGCACGAGTCGTCGACATCACCACCCGCTCGGCGCTCAAGGAAATGGTGGCACCAGGCGTCCTTGCGGTCGGCATGCCGATCGCCGTCGGCGCCCTCCTCGGCGTGCAAGCGCTCGGTGGCCTGCTGGCTGGCACGACGCTCAGCGGCGCGCTGCTCGCGCTGATGATGGCCAACGCCGGCGGCGCGTGGGACAATGCCAAGAAGTACATCGAAGCGGGCGCGCACGGCGGCAAGGGTTCCGCAGCACACAAGGCGGCCGTCGTTGGTGACACCGTCGGCGATCCGTTCAAGGACACGTCCGGACCGGGCATCAACATTCTGATCAAGGTGACAGCAGTTGTGGCGCTCGTGTTCGCGCCGTGGTTCGCGCAGCTCGCCATGGGTCGTTAGTCGTTCGTCATTGGTCGTGAGTCAGGGCAGCGCGGGCGGACGAGGAGGAAAGCGTCCGCCCCTCGCTTTTTCGGACCTCAGCAGGCCGGTGAGCATCCGACCCACCTCATTGGCATCGTCCAATAGTGGCTCTACGGCCGTCGAAGCGAGATACCCGAGATCCCGGCTCAATTCGAGTTCGCAGATTACCTCTTGCAGCGAGCCCCGGGCGATTTGTACGAAGCGCCGAAGGTCACCGTCATTTGAACGCCCACATCCTTCTGCGATGTTGACTGTGACGGACGTGGCTGCCCGCCGGACCTGGGAGACCATTCCGTATTTCTCGGCCGAGGGAAACCCCGATGTTATCCGATACACCTCAAGTGTCAGCCGATACGCTGCATGCCAGACTCGGAGCTCGCGATAGTTGCCCATGCGGGAGCCTGGCACGTTGCGACGCCAGATCTGGTACGTAATACTGCCCGGGGGCACTAGATTCCGCGTCCTTGAATGTGCTACAACGACTCATGACTAACGACTAACGACACTCGATGCTTTCGCTTGGAATAGTAGGTCTTCCCAACGTCGGAAAATCGACGCTCTTCAACGCCCTCACATCCGCCGGGGCGTTGGTCGCGAACTATCCCTTTGCGACCATCGAGCCCAACACCGGCGTCGTGGAAGTCCCCGATGATCGCATCGGCGAGATCGCCAAGCTGATCACGCCGCAGCGCACCGTCCCGGCGACCGTCCAATTCGTCGACATCGCCGGCCTGGTCAAGGGAGCCTCGCAAGGCGAAGGACTCGGCAACCAGTTCCTCGGCACCATTCGCGAAGTCGACGCCGTCGTGCAAGTCGTTCGGTGTTTCGACGACGACGACATCCAGCACGTGATGGGGAGCGTCGATCCGGCGCGCGATCGCAATATCATCAACACCGAGCTGGCACTCGCCGATCTGGCGTCACTAGAAAAGCGTCTCGACAAGGCGCAGCGCGCTGCGCGCACCGGAGAGGCCGCTGCCAAAGTGGAGAAGGCGCTGCTCGAGCGACTGGTGGCTGCACTGAGCGATGGCTTCATGGCTCGCACCGTGGTACCGAGCGAGGAAGAGCGTCCGATCTATCGCGGCTTCAACATGCTGACGGCCAAGCCGACGCTCTACGCCGCGAACGTGCAGGAAGACCATCTGCTGAGTGGAAACGCGCACGTCGAGCAGCTGCGCGCGGCGCTCGTGGCCGATGGTGAAGTCGCTGACATCGTGATTTTCTCCGCCAAGGTAGAGGCCGAACTTGCGGAACTTCCGGTCGAGGATCGCGCCGAGTTCCTCGATTCACTCGGCGTCCACGAGTCGGGGCTCGATCGACTCGCGCGGGCTGCATATCACATCCTTGGATTGCAGAGCTATTTCACCGCCGGTGAAAAAGAAGTGCGGGCATGGACGGTGCGTCGCGGCGCGTGTGCGCCAGAAGCTGCCGGAGTGATTCACAGTGATTTCGAGAAGGGATTTATCCGTGCCGAGACGGTGAGTTACGCCGACTTCGTGCGGGTGGGCGGCTGGAAACTGGCGCGAGAACAGGGGCTCGCTCGCGCCGAAGGGAAGGAATACGTCGTGCAGGACGGCGACGTGATGCTGTTCCGTTTCAATAATTAGGGAGATCGCAATGCGGCGGATCGTGATCGGTACAGTGCTTCTCGCGGCGTGCAGCGGTGGCACCAAGATGCCAGAGAAAGCTGCGGCGCCTGTGGCCCGTACCACAACCGCCGGCGCGCTCGATTCCCTGCCCCAGGTGGAATTGACGGGTGGCAGGCTGGTCTGCCTCGCCGAGAATGGTGCGCCGTGTCAGGTGCAGGTGGCCACCGCCAACTGGCTCGCTGATGGCAAGTATGCCACCTGGGAGCCGCAGAAACCGATTCTCATCTGGACGCCGAACAAGACCGATCCTGAGTTCCTCGGCGAGGTCGGCAACGCCGACAGCCAGTACAATGTGGTGATGTCAGTCGCCGTGACGCCGAGCGGCTATATCGTCCTCGCGCAGGCCAACGGCACGGCGCACGCCATCTATTACAACAAGGACAGACACTACACGTCGAGCATGCCGGCACCACCGGTGAGTATTTCGCGCGCCCGCGGATATACTGGCCATATCGGTTTTTATCAGTTGATTCATGACGCGGGAACGGATTCGGCGGCCGAATTTGAAGTGCGCGAGGTGGATGGCCCCGGAGACACCGTGGGCATCAGCGTGCTCAAAGCGAAGCTGCCGTGGCTCAGGCTCCGCGACAGTCGTCCGGTGGTGCCGATCCCGCTCTTTCCGACATTGCCGTCATACGCCATTGCCGACGACAGCGACATCGTCTGGACTAACAGCGACCTGTTCAACATCGAGCGACGGTCGGTGAACGGCATCGCGCGCTGGAGCTTGAAGAGCGACGCACCGGGACCGGCGATTACGCCGCAGGAGCTGAAGGGGCTCCGAGCACGGGTACCGGCCGACGACAAGACGCGCCGCGCCGCCTTCGACTCGAGTGCGGCACATACCGGCAAGTTCATGCCGGCCGCCTCGGGGCTTCTGGTCTCGCCAGAAGGACGCGTCATCGTGGTGCGCGCCCAGATCCCATCGCGCGATAGCGTGGGACTCGTACTGCTGGGCACCACCGGTGAACCGCTCGGTCAGTTCAAGATGCCGACCCGGACCCGTCCGCTGCTGTTTGCCGGCGATTCGCTACTGGTGCAGCGGCCCGGCGCCAATGCCTCATCGGAACTTCGGTGGCTCCAGCTGCACAAGCCGTGACCTGATGCCTTGCGGCTTCGGCGGCCGCGAGGCATCATCCAATCAGGACCTCCCGGTAGCACACAGCCCCTGACGATCGGATTTCCGATGCGTTCAGCACGCCTGTTGATCATCGCTCTGCTGTTGTGCGCGTCAACCGCTTCCGCCCAGGAAGCCGGTCCGCGCACTGACGCGTTGCTCGAACGCGTGGAGCGAGGTGAAGCGCAGGCGCGGAAGGACGCGGAAACGCTTGCGTGGCAGTGGATCAAGCTGGTCGCCGAAAAGGGCCGCCTCCCGTCAGTTGAGCTGCGTGCGATGGCGCGAACGCTCCTCCTGCTTCAGGAGCCGCTGCCACCACCGGACAAGGGACTCACCCTCGAACAGCGACCATTCCGCGGGGCCGCAGTACATGCACTGCAATCGGCACTGACGCAGGACAGCGCAGATAGCTGGAGCGCGTCGCAACTCGAACGGATTGCGCCGTATCCGTACATCTGGATTCGACCAGACGAGGAACTCGCAGTATTGCGTGCGCTCACCCGACGAAGTGCGGCGATTCCATCCGCATTGTTGGTGACGCGCATTCGCCTCGAACTCGAGCGCGGATCCGCCGACGCAGCCGCCAACCTGCTCGCTGTCCTTCCTGCCCACGCGACGACCCCCGCTGCCCGCGCTCACCTCGCGGCTGAAGTCGCGTTCGCGCAGCGCCGCGACACGGTCGGCGCCGCGATGTACTACGAAGGGGCATCCGCCATTCGGGACTCTGCCGATGCCGACTGGTTCACCCGTGATCTCACCTGGATTGCCACCTCGGAGGAATTGAGCGAGTGGAATGCGCTCGCACCGGCCGCACGCGAGGCGTGGCTCGAGAAGTTCTGGAACCGGCGCGACATTAACGATGGACAACTTCCGGGAACCAGGTTGCCTGAGCAGTTCCGACGCTGGCGGGTCGCACTTCGGGACTATCGGTGGGCGTACGACGGCAGCACGGCGGAGGGGATCATCATTCCGCACCAGGATGGTGTGGAATACAACAGGATTCTCCGAAACGGCGGTGGCGACATTCCCTTTCCGAAGGACCCGACGGTATCGGGGCTTGAGTACCTCAATCGGATGCGTCCGCTGACACAGGTCCTCGATGACCGTGGCGGCTTGTTCCTTCGCCATGGCAACCCGACCGTACAGGTATACCTGCCGGGAATCACCGCACGGTCCGAGCAGACCCTTCAATGGAGTACCCCGACCGGACCGCTTGTTGTGTCGTTTTCGCGCATGGTCGATTCGGTCCCTGTGGTCGAGGGCGGCGCCATCGCTGGAGTGGCCAGCGAACGATTCGGCATGGTAGCGCGGAATTACCCAGTCGGCGACCTGATGGCGAATTGCTCCGCTGATCCGCGCCTTTGCGTGCTCGCGGGAAAATGGCTCCAAGGCCCCAGGCTCCCCGGAACACTCGCGTATAGCAGCACGATCCTCGCCGACTACAAGCAGATGCGCGAAACCGCCGAGAAGACGGACGGCAATCCCGACACATTCGCCAAGGACTTGGCCGCGACAGTGCAAGCCTACGGCATTCCCGATCTCGGTACCCTGGTGGTGTTCGCGATACCGGCGAACGGGTTGGTCGCCAATTCGAGGCGAGTTGCGGAGACGAAGTCGTTCGGTGCGCGCCTCCGCATCGTCGTGGGCGATGCGGCACGGGGCGAGTTCGCTGCGGCGCTGGACACCACGCGCAACTGGAGCCTTGCGAATACGCCGAATGATTCGACGCAGCTGACCGGGTTTATTGTCGTGCCAACACCAACGGGCACGTGGTCGGTCTCGACCGTGCTGAGCGATCTGGCGCGGACGACGGGGAGCGGGCAGCGCCTCGGGCAGATCCCCGTCGTCGCCTTCGACCACAAGACCTTCCGCCTCGGCGACGCCATTCTCGGTTCACCCGAGAGCGGACTCAGCTGGCAGCACGACGGCGTTGTGATTCCACTCAATCCCCGCAATGCCTGGCGGCCGACCGAGCCTGCGGTGCTTACGTACGAAGTCGACGGACTTGTGGTGGGACGGTCCTACGAGACGACCGTCCAGATCTGGGCCGCCGGAACCAGTGCA
>JANYCP010000045.1 GCA_025360265.1 Gemmatimonadota bacterium | reverse complement strand
CCGTCAGCAAGGCGACCTGGACCTTCGCAGATCCGGTGTCGGTTTCATGCTGGCGGTGCTTCTCGATGACGGGCTGCTTCTCGATCATTCCATGTCCTGAGTCAGGCTGCGCTTACACTTATAGGGATCTCTGATAGCCATGGAGTATAACGAGATACGCCCCCGACCCGCAAGGCCGCTGTCCTACCCCCTAGTCGACCTTCAGGTGCCCCTTCATCCCCAGCGGCACGTGCGGATCACACTGGAAATAGTAGGTCTTGCCGGCCGCCAGAGCCACCGTCAGATCGTATGTCTGTCCGGGCAGCTGGAGCATATCGCTCGGCTCGGGAAGCCCCGTCACCCCTGGGTTGCTGTCGGCGAGGAAATGGACGTTATGCACCCCCACTCCCAGGGTAAACCGCAGCACGTCGCCCCGGTGGGCCTCGATCTCGCTCGGCTCGTACCGGCTTCCCTTCTCATCAGCGATCATCTGAACCGTGATGATCTTTCCGGTTGGCGCGACGGCGACGGCGCCCGCCGCTGGTTTTCCCGGCTCGGTGGTAGACGGTTTCGCGCCGTCCTTGCCGCAGGCGGACAGGGCGATCGAGACGGCGAACCACAGGGCGAAACGAAGATTGCGTTGCATCACAGCTCAGAAGTCCTTCTTCTTGAAAGTTCTCGCCGCAAGCCAGAGCGGCAACGCCAGCCAGAGGGCCAGCGCGGCAATCAGCACAGCGCGACCAGCCGCCGTGCCCAGGGTGTGTTGCACAACCGCGCCGGTGTATCCGAACAGCGCGGCGGCATCGGTGCCCAGCAGCAGGAGCACTCGCGACAGATCGATCGGATTGAGTGCGAGGGCGATCAGCAGCGCAGTGTCGACTCCCCTGCCGCCGATCAACATCGTCACCAACAGGATGACACCATCCCATAGCACGGCACCAACGAGCCACGCCGCGAGTGCGATCCCCAGCGCGCGCACCCGATCATCCGCATTCAACGCGATGACAAACGCCAAGGCGGACCCGATCAGCGCCAGCGCACACGTGACACCGCCGAGCGCAATGAGGGTCCCGGCAATCGGCGTGGCAAACAGGCCGTGCCATGCGAACGGCGCGAGCAAGCCGATCGTGAGCGCGGCCGCCAGTGGCAACGCCGTCCCAAGGAAGAGTCCGGTAAAGAGTTTGCCGCGGCCAATCGGCTGGGCAAGAAAGAGTTCGGTCATCTCCCGCGCGTTGTGCACCTGCATCGTGCCGACGACCAGCGCAGCGAGTGGTGTCACGACGAGAGCAATGTCGAGCAGCGAAACGACGGTCGTGGCACCGCCACCGCCAAATCGAATCAACAATTCACCGGCGAGCGCGAGTGCCAACGCCAGACCGGCAAGCCAACGACCTCGCACCGCCTCACGGGCTGCTGGCACCAACAATCGAACCGCAATGCTCGTCATGCCACCGCCAACATCGCACGATGCGATAACAGATGGGCAACGGCGCGCTCGAGCGTGTGCTGTCCAGTGACGATCTTGAGGTCACGGGCGGGCCCCTGCCATTTGGCAGATCCGTCAGCGAGAAAGAGCACGTCGTCAGCAAACTCTTCGAGCTCGGGCAGTACATGCGATGTCACGAGCACCGTCTTCCCGGCCTCGCGCTCCACCAGCACGCGGTCCTTGAGCACCCGCGCAGCGAGTGGATCGAGCCCGGCAGTCGGTTCGTCGAGGATGAGGAGCTGAGGAGTGAAGGCGAAGGCCATGACCGCGTTGATCTTCTGGCGCGTACCGCCGGAGAGTGTGCCGAGCGGGCGGTCGAATGCATCGCGCAGGTCGAACGCCTCGGCGAGCGAAAGGTCAGGCACTGCGGGCACTGGTCGGAGCGACGCGAGGGTTGTCAGCAATTCCCGTCCGGTCAGATGCGCTGGAAATCGCGCCATCTGTGGCATGTACCCGATCTGGGCGCGATATCCCGGTGAACCATCGAGGATATGCCCGTCAACGGCAATTGAGCCGGCGTCGGCGCGCACCAGTCCAAGAATCAACTTGAGGAATGTGGTCTTCCCAGCACCATTCGGTCCCACTAGTGCAGTGACTCTACCAGACACCACCTGTGTGTCAAGCTGCTGCAACACCACGCGCCGGCCGAATTGCTTCGTCACCCCAGCCACCGTGATCATCGCGCACCCCCGGCGGGGCGCCGCATCAAGGGACGCGCATCCACCACGCCCGACGGGGTGAGCACCGGTAACGCGCGTTCCGCCGCATCGAGCAATCGGACGAAAAGCGATCGCTGGAGCAGCAACGCTGGTTGAGCATGTTCGACGAGCAACGCAAAGAGCCGCACCGGGTGATACGGCACGTCGCCGATCCCGTCGCGATTGAGGTCCCACCCGTGGTAGGAATCCCACCAGTTGCCAGCGAACACCGTGCTGGTCCCAACGCCGTTGACGGCTACATCAAATGAATTGCGGGAAAACGTATTGCCTTCCACCCGCCCATCAACGGTGCTCGCCAGCATCCGGACGGCCCAGCCATTGTCCTCAAACTGATTGTCGAGCGCGATCATCCGATCGGCCCCGTCACAGAGGAGGCCCACCGTGTTCCGCCGAAAGGTATTGCCGGAAAGGCGTGCGTCCTGAATTTCCTTGAGCAGGAGGCCGTATGACGTCGGCCCATGATTTGACGAGAAGAGATTCTTGGTCATCGTCACGACCTTGCTGTACATGACCGCCACACCGCCACCATTGTCGCGGAAAGTGTTGCCGGTGTAGAGCGAGGAATCAGTGTACATGAAGTGCATGCCGTACCGGCCGTTCAGCTCGCTGACGTTGTCGCGCACGTCTGCGTGCCGAGAGAACTCGAGATAGATCCCGTCGCGGTGGCCGCGAATGACATTCCGGCTGACGCGGATATCGCGAGACGACCAGAGGTGAATTCCGTTGCCAGTTACCGCTTCGCGACCGCGCGCTCCGACAATGGTGTTGTCCGCGATATCACAGTTGGTGGCCCGCGCCAGGTAAATCGCGAAGAACGTATTGGTAAATCGATTATGCTCGACCCGGCACTGTCCGGCATCGGCGATGCGAACGGCCGCTCGATCCTCCCGGTACGACGTCCCGGTGTTCACAAACTCAAGACCTTGAATGGTGACCCCGTCGCCGCGTACGATGATGATCGCATGGCTCCCTTCGCCGTCCATCACCGCACCAGAATCACCGCTCAAGGAGACTGCGCGATCAATCGTGACGGTCGGCTCGCGATAGCGGCCCGCACGGACCACGACGGTTGCACCGGCTGGCGCGGCCTGCACCGCAGCGGCCACCGTGCGATACGGGCCGGTCGGCGACACCACGAGCTGCTGCAGGAGCAGGAACGGCAGCGTGATCACGTCACACCACCGAACCATGGGCGAGCACGGTGCCCGATCTCGTAACGCGACGTTGCGCGCGTCGGCCCGATCGCCCCATCGTCCAAGCGGCTGCACCGAGGCCGAATGCTGCCCCTAGCGCCCAGGCGCCGGGCCCCGGCCAGGAAGTCGCTGTGAAGTTGAGCAGCTGCTTGCTGCCGATCAGTGGAGGCTGGTAGTTCATCCCCGGCACGACGATGATGGCGTTCTCCATATCGAGGTTGTGCCCGTAATCGTATTCCCAACGATGAAAATCCCAGATGCCGACCGCGCCGAGCAGCGCGAACGCGGTCAGCCAGATGAGAAGCAGTTTCCGTGACGCCGTCACCGAAACGAGGAGTCCCGCTGCGGCAAGTCCCACGAGGATCCATGGCATCCACCGCAGCTCGGGGATGGCGTCAGGCTCAATCGCCTTCATGCCGATGTAATGATTGAGCCCGTTGATGCTTTGCAAATCGCTCGGCTTGATCCCGGTGACAGTGTTGGCACGGATCAGCAATCCGAGTCCTTCCGGATACTGCGGCGCGACGAGATGCACCTCCCAGAGCGGGAGTACGCGTGCGACGCCAAGCGAAAGAACCGCGGCCACCACCAGCCACCGGGAAA
>JANYCP010000020.1 GCA_025360265.1 Gemmatimonadota bacterium | reverse complement strand
TTCCTTGCCATTCGCGCGGATGATCCCCGCTGCTTCGTCGACCTCGAGGTCCTGTGCGCCAGCCACGCACGGCTTCCCCATGCCGCGCGCCACGACCGCAGCGTGCGAGGTCATGCCACCGCGCGCAGTCAGGATTGCCTTTGCCGCTACCATGCCATGGAAATCTTCAGGAGAGGTCTCTCGTCGCACCAGGATGACCGCTTCTCCTGCTTTCGCTGCGCTCTCTGCTGCATCGGCGGTGAATACAACAACGCCAGAAGCCGCTCCGGGAGACGCTGGTAGCCCTGTCGTCAACTTGTCGAGCCGCTCGCTTGGATCAATGGTGGGATGCAGCAGTTGCTCGAGCGCCTGGGGCGGAATGCGGGCGACCGCTTCTTCTTCACTGATCGCTTCCTCGTCCACCATGTCACATGCGATGCGAAAGGCTGCCTGACCCGTCCGCTGCGCCCGTCGGGTCTGCAGCATGTACAGACGGCCATCCTCGATCGTGAATTCCATGTCCTGGACATCGCGGAAATGCCGCTCGAGCGTCCGCGCCATTCGTTCCATTTCCTGATATACGCTCGGCATCTTGTCGCGCAGCGCGGTGATTGGCTCCGGTGTACGTGCACCGGACACGACATCCTCGCCTTGTGCATTCGACAGAAACTCGCCAAACAGCATCCGTTCGCCAGTCGACGGATTGCGGGAGAAGGCCACGCCGGTGCCTGATGTGTCGCCGAGATTGCCATACACCATCGTGACAATGCTCACGGCCGTTCCCATGTCGTCGGGAATCTCATGCAGGCGACGATAGTCAATCGCACGGCGGGTGTTCCAGCTCTCGAACACCGCGGCAATCGCGCCCCAGAGCTGCTCCATCGGATCTTCGGGGAAGGGGCGATGAATCTGCTCGGTGACGTGCGCCTTGAAGCGCGCCACGACTGCTCTGAGTGTCGGGACCGGGAGATCGATGTCGCGTGCCGCACCGTGTGCGTGACGTGCTTCCTCCAGGATCGCATCGAATGGCGCCTTGGGAAGATCGAACACCACCGCGGCGTACATCTGGAGGAAGCGGCGGTAGCAGTCCCACGCGAATGCCGGGTTGCCACTTCGCGTCGCCAGTCCTTCCACCGTCTTGTCGTTGAGGCCGAGGTTGAGGATCGTCTCCATCATTCCGGGCATCGACACTGCGGCGCCGCTGCGAACCGAAACCAGGAGTGGCATTTCATCACCACCGAATTCCTTGCCACTTGCCGCCTCAAGGCGCTCGAGTGCCCGCTCGACCTGTGCGCGCATCCGCGGCGGAAAGCCGCGCGTTTCGAGATAGGTATGGCACACGGTCGCCGAGATGGTGAATCCCGGCGGCACGGCGATTCCGAGATTCGTCATCTCGGCGAGGCCGGCGCCCTTCCCGCCGAGAATGTCCTTCATGGCGGACGTACCGTCGGCGCGTCCCTGTCCGAAGAAGTACACCAACGGCTGTGGCGAGAACGTCTCGGTCGTCATAGGGGTATGGCCACCGGTGGCGAGGAGTGTCTCAGTTGCCCCAGAGTGAGTTGCACCGGCGTTGGATAGTCACCGGAGAAGCACGCATGGCACCATTCATTCCGGCGTCCAGCACCATCAATCATTTCACCGAGTGTGAGATATTCGAGCGTGTCGACACCGAGGTACTGACGAATCTCTTCCACCGAATGGCTCGATGCGATCAGCTCTTCGCGGGTCGGCGTTGCAATACCGTAATGGCACGGCCCAGTTATCGGCGGGGAGGCCAGCCGAAAGTGCACTTCGCGTGCCCCGGCCTCCTTGATCATACCGACCAACCCCTTGCTCGTTGTACCGCGAACCAGGGAATCATCGATCACCACGACCGAACGCCCGTTAATTACGTCGCGTACCGGGTTGAACTTGATCTTGACCTTCTGGACGCGGAGTGCTTGCACCGGGTTGATGAAGGTGCGCCCAACATAATGATTGCGGATCAGGCCATGATCGAGCTTGATCCCGGACTCTTCGCTGTAGCCGAGTGCCATGGCGTTTGACGAATCGGGGACAGAGAACACTACATCGGCGCCGGGGGCCGGGTGATGGCGAGCCAGCTGGCGGCCGAGTTCTCGGCGAACGTGATTGACCGATTCGCCGAAGATCGTGGAGTCTGGCCGCGAGAAATACACCAGCTCGAAGACGCATCGTGATACCCGGCGCGGTGCAAGGCGCGGCAGGTCCAGGATCTTGCCGTCATCGATCTTGACGAAATCGCCCGGAAGCAGCTCGCGCACCACCGTCGCCCCCATCAGGTCCAGCGCACAGGACTCAGAGGCAACCACAAGCCCGCTACCGAGCCGGCCGATGACCATCGGGCGGAAACCGCGGGAGTCCACGGCAGCGTAGATCGTGCGCCCCACGCTGATGACGAGCGAGTACGCTCCGTCGACCTGCTCCAGCGCGTCACGCACCTGGCCATCGATCGTGGCAGCCTTTGAACGTGCGATGAGATGAACGATCACTTCACCGTCGACCGTGGACACGAAGAGGGCGCCGTCGCGCACGAGTTTGTCACGCAGCTCGTTGGCGTTGGTCAGGTTGCCATTGTGTGCCAGCGAAAGCGGGCCAGCGTGATAGTTGACCAGGTATGGCTGCGCGTTCGCCAGCACGGTACTGCCCGCAGTCGAGTAGCGTGTGTGGCCAATGGCGACGTCGCCGGTCAGTTCCTTGAGCGAGGCCTCGGTAAAGGCATCCGAGACCAGTCCCATGGCGCGATGCAGCTTGGCGCGGCCGACAGGATCCACTGCGACGATCCCGGCGCTCTCCTGACCGCGGTGCTGCAGGGCATACAATCCGAGATATGCGACCCGGGCCGCATCGGAAACACCGGAGACGCCAATGACGCCGCACATCGCTCAGCTCCCCCCATCGGCGGTCGTGACGGCAGCCATGCGACGCGGGATCGCGTCGAGGTAGATCGCCCGCAACCGGGCCACTGGCCACTGCCATGCTCGGCCGTCTCGGCGGATGATCACGTCGGAGCCATCCTCGCCAACGAGTCCCAAGTAGTGACACTGGATGCCATGGGCATGCGCCAGCCGCTGCACCTCTACCACGTAGGTCGGAGAGCATGATACCAGCGCACGGGCACCATCTTCGCCGAAGAGCCAGCCTTCGTCGCTGACGCTGTCAGCGTGGCGTCCGAGGTCGACCTCGGCGCCCATAGTCACGATGTCCCACGGTCCACCGATGCAGCACTCGGCCAACGCGACCGCGAGCCCGCCATCCGATAGATCGTGTGCCGATGTCAGGAGACACCGTTCGGCGGCTTCAACGAGAACGTCCTGAAGTGCACGTTCCGCAGCGAGATCGATCGACGGCGGCGCGCCACCGACGGTGTCGAGCACCTCGGCCCAGTATGCGCTGCCGCCGAGATGACCACGCGTCTCGCCGAGCAGCAGGATGGCATCTCCGTTGTACTGGAAATGACTCGGCACGGTCTTGTTCACGTCTGCGAGCAGTCCAACCATCCCCACCGTGGGCGTCGGGTCAATTGGCCCCATCGGGCTCTGATTGTAGAGTGAGACGTTGCCACCGGTGACGGGCGTGCCAAAGGCGCGGCACGCATCGCCGATGCCCCGACAGGCTTCGGTGAATTGGAAAAAGATGTCGGACTTTTCCGGATTGCCGAAATTGAGACAATCGGTGACGCCGAGCGGCCGGGCACCGGTGCAGGCAATGTTCCGCGCCGCTTCGGCGACGGCACCCTTGCCCCCCTCGTATGGATCCAGCAGGACGTGTCGCGCATTGCAGTCGACCGTCATGGCGATCCCGAAATCAGTCCCAGCGACTCGGAGTACACCGGCGTCACTCCCCGGTGGAATCACGCTGTTCGCGCGCACGGTGCCATCGTACTGTTCGAACACCCACCGCTTGCTGGCAATGGTCGGAGCATCCAGTAGTCGTTCGAGGGCCGCGACGGGCTCCGGCCCCTTGAGCGACGGCGTCAGCGAGCGACGTGCCTTCGCCGTGGCGGACTCTTCGGCCGGCGGGGAATACATCGGACACCCGTCGACGAGTTCCTGGCCGGGAATCGCCGCGACGACACGCCCATCATGCACGATCCGGAAGATGCCGTCGTCAGTGACCAGCCCGATGGCCGTCGCGTCGAGCTCCCACTTTCGGCAGACGCGCTGAATCTCTTCGATACGATGAGGTTCAGCGACGACCAGCATCCGCTCCTGCGATTCAGAGAGCATGATCTCGTACGGCGTCATGCCGGCTTCCCGAGTCGGCACCTTGCTCGTGTCCACTTCCACACCAACTCCGCCACGCGCCGCCATTTCGGCGGACGACGACGTGAGTCCTGCGGCGCCCATGTCCTGGATCGCGACGATGTATCCGCCGGTGATCAGCTCAAGAGATGCTTCGAGCAGAAGCTTCTCGGTGAATGGATCACCAACCTGCACCTGCGGCCGCCGTTTCTGGCTTTCACTGGTAAGGTCTTCGGACGCGAACGATGCACCGTGAATGCCATCGCGACCCGTGCTCGCACCAACAGCGAGCAGGATGTTGCCGACGCCGTGCGCACGCGCGGTGATCAGGTCGGACTCGCGCAGGACACCAACTGCCATCGCGTTCACGAGGGGATTCCCCGTGTAGCACGGTGAGAAGCAGACGTCACCGCCGAGCGTGGGGATACCCATGCAGTTGCCGTAGTCGCCGACGCCCTTCACGATACCGGCGAAGAGATAGCGATTGCGGGCATCATCCAGTGGTCCCAATCGCAACGAGTTGAGCACGGCCACGGGACGCGCGCCCATGGTGAACACGTCGCGCAGGATGCCACCGACGCCGGTCGCAGCGCCCTGATATGGCTCCACGGCGCTCGGATGATTGTGTGACTCGATCTTGAACGCGACCGCCCAGCCGTCTGGTAAGCGAAGCACGCCAGCGTTTTCTCCCGGGCCCTGGACGACCTGCGGGCCGTCGACGGGAAAGCGGCGCAGCACCGGCTTCGTGTGCTTGTATGAGCAATGCTCCGACCAGAGGGCGGAGAAAATGCCGAGTTCTGTGAGCGTTGGTGTGCGGCCGAGGAGTGTGAGTATTGCTGTGTATTCAGTGGCGTTGAGCTTGTGCTCACGGACAACGTCGTCGGTAACTGCCCGCTCGCCGGGGAACGGCTCAGCCATCGCTATCGCCGTCATGCCGCCACGCCCGAAGCCACACGACGCATCAGCGAGGTGAAGAAGCGCTGGCCCGCGTCTGATCCAAGTTCTTGCTCAGCCAGCCGTTCGGGATGCGGCATGAAACCGACCACGGTCCCCGTCGAGTTACAGATGCCAGCGATATCGCGCATCGATCCATTCGGATTGTACGGCATGTCGGTGCCAGGCACGGTGACGTACCGCAAGAGCACCTTGTTGTCACGCTCGAGGGCATCCAGCGTGGCCTCATCGGCGACATAGCGTCCTTCACCATGGGCGATCGGGATGCGAATCACTTCTCCGGGCTCGTAGTCTGTAGTGCATACGGAATCGGTTCGTTCGATGCGCACATCAACCGGCCGGGCAGCGAAGCGCTGTTGCGCATTGTGCTGGAGCGCGCCGGGGAGGAGATGCGCCTCGCAGAGAATCTGAAAACCATTACAGATGCCAATCACTGCGCCGCCAGCGTCGGCGAGTGTCTTGACGGCCGTCATCACCGGAGCGAACCGCGCGATGGCGCCAGATCTCAGATAGTCGCCGTAGGAGAATCCGCCGGGAAGAATCACGGCGTCGGATTGGCCGAGATCGGTGTCGCGATAATCGACGAGCGTGGCGTGTCCACCGGCACGGGTGACGGCCAGCAGAGATTCGGTTTCGCAGTTGCTGCCAGGAAAGCGAACGACAGCAACTCGCGTCATGCGGGTTCGGCCTCGAGGATGAAGTCTTCCGTCACCGGATTCGCCAGCAGTCGCTCACACATCGATCGCACAGACGCTTCGGCCGCTGCGGTGGATACCGCATCAACCGTCAACTCGATTGCCTTGCCGACACGTACATCCGCCACACCCGGGAAACCGAGGGCTGCGAGGGCATGGGCGATGGCCTGACCTTGGGGGTCAAGCAGACCGCTCCGGGGAATAACACGGACATGTACCCGGACATTCATTCAGGGCGCTCCCCACCGCGTCCGGCTCGACGCGGGCGATTGGAGGAAGTCATCAGTGACACGGTATGATCTTCGTCGGAGTGATCGTCGCCGCGATCGGCCAGCTTGAGTACCACCGCGCGGAGGATACCGAACACGAGGTAGAAGACGCCGAGCGGAAAGAAGAAGTACGACGGGAACAGCAGGCCGCCCGCGAGTATGGCGAGGTACAGCAGGAGGCCGCCAAGCTGCGCCGGGGTCCGGAATCCGGCGTTCGGCAGTCGCGGATACTTGACGTTGCTCACCATCAGGATGGCGAGAACGACAATCAGCGTCACCGTGCCCTGATGCTGCGGGTTGAACTGCACGAAGATCTGGCGGTACCACGTGGTCTGCATGAACGCGTACGCGGTCGCGAGCGTCGCACCGGCAGCCGGTGAGGGCAGCCCTGTGAACCACGCCGACGGTCGGCCGCCGTGCGACGAATTGACATTGTAGCGCGCCAGGCGAAGTGCGGTCGCCGTGACATAGATGAAACAGAGGACCCAGGCGAAGCGACCGGCGTTGGCCAGCTCTTCGAAGTAGATCAGCAGGGCAGGGGCGACGCCGAAGGAAATTACGTCGACCAGCGAATCGAGTTCGGCGCCAAATCGGGTGCCGGTGTTCGACAAACGCGCCACGCGTCCGTCCAGACCGTCGAGCACCCAGCCGAACATGATGAACCAACCTGCCCAGAGGTATCCGCCGTTGTACGCGGACACGATCGCCCAGAACCCGAAGAACAGGTTGCCGAGCGTGAAGGCACTAGGCATCACGACGACGACGCGTCGCATGCCGGTGCGCTGTGGGGAGCCCCCGGATTTCAAGTCCATTCGGCGATGGCCGTGACGCCAGCCTGCGTCACGTCTCCTTCCCTGACGAGGATGCGGGCGGTCTCAGGGAGGAAGACATCCACGCGAGAACCAAAACGAATCAAGCCCATCCGATCGCCCTGCTTCACCACCGTACCCGCTTCGTGATCGGTCACGATGCGCCGCGCGACGCTGCCGGCGATCTGGCGCGTCAGTAGTTTTCCGCGCGGTGACGCGATGCCGACATCGCTGTGCTCATTCTCCAGCGCGGCCTTCTCACGGCCGGCGTGGCCGAACTCGCCCTTCTGATAGTGTCGGAAGGTGATGGTGCCGTTCACAGGATATCGATTGACGTGCACGTTGAACACGTTCATGAAGATCGAAACGCGCTGCGCCTTGCCGCCAACAACCTTCGGCTCATCGATGCTGATGATGCTCACCACCACGCCGTCCGCCGGCGCGATGATCACGTCATCGCCCCGACGACCCGTCCGCACTGGGTCGCGAAAAAATGCAATCACCCAGCCAGTCACCAGCATCATTGGGACGGCCGCCCACCATGCGCCGACCCAGAAGAGCACGGCGACGATCGCCCATGCGATCGCGATGAACGGCCACCCCTCAGGCGCAATGCGCATTACTGCTCCTCTTTCAGTTCGTGTCCCACCA
>JANYCP010000371.1 GCA_025360265.1 Gemmatimonadota bacterium | reverse complement strand
GTTAGATGCGAACGCCTTTTCCGCCCGCTGCATCGGTTCCTCAACGAGCGGGTTGGCCGAATAGGTGAGGTCCCTCCCGCCGTTGGGAGGGAGCATGGCAATGAAGCTCGCCGTGAAGGAATCGTTGGCGCCAAGGATCTGGGCGCGCACCATGGCGGCCCGCGCCAGCACGCGCTCCTGGCGGCGCGCCCCGCTGTCGGGCAGCGTTTTGGAGTTGGCGAGGAGCGCCATGGCATAGCGTTTGAATATTTCGCGGTCGGCGGAGTCTGCGGCCGCGGCCTTCGCGAGGAGCGGCAGCGCCTGAAGCGCCATTCCCGAGTCGTACTGTTGAATGGCACGGTCGCGATCGGACTGCGCCGACGCCGAAACGGAACAAAAGAGAGAAAGAGAAACGGAGAAAAAAAGAAAAAGAGAGAAACGGGGCGTCTTTCGACCGGTTCCCACCTTCCCTCTTTCTCTCATTTTCTCCCTCTCTCTTTTTACGCCAGCAGTTTATGCCGCAGGGCCGTCAACCGTTTCCGCACTGATCCGTCGTAAATCCGGTCGCCAATGCGAATCACCACGCCGCCGAGCAGAGCGGGATCGGTATGGAATCCACCGATGACGTTCTTGCCGATTGCCTTCGACAACCGCTCCACGATCACCGACTTCGCCAGCGCATCGACTTCGCGGGCCACGGTGATTCCGGCACGCACCCGGTTCATCTTGGTATCCACGAGCGCGTGATACTCATCGGCGATCTGGCCGAGGAGCATGACGCGGCCGCGACGAATCACCGCGGCAATGAAGAGCACAAACGGCTTGGGGTAGCCAGCGAGTGCCGTGCTGACGAGTTCAATTTTCTTCTCGCGTGGCACGCGCGGTGTCATCAATACCGCTTCGATTCCGGGCGTGCTGAACGCGGCCGCCGTGACATTGAGCAAGCCACCCCACGGCTCGATCGCCGCCTGGTGCTCAGCCAGCGCGAGCACCGTTTCGGCGTAATTGCGGGCAATCGTGATATCGCGCACTACTTCGACCCGCCGATCGATGAGATGTAGTCCTCAACGATCTTTCGGTCAGCGGCAGCATCGAGCCTGGTACCAACCACCTTTCCCGCGGCAGAAAGAGCGATGTCCACCGCTTCGCGACGGATATCGGCCACTGCGCGCTCCCGTTCCGCGCCGATTTCCCGGCGGGCCCGCTCGAGCAGTTCTTCCTGCTCTGCACGCGTCTTCTCAACCGCCGTGGCGCGTTCGCGTTCTGCCGCCTCACGCGCTTCGGTCACAATCGCCTTCGCTTCACCGCGCGCACCGGCGAGAAGCGAACGCTGCTCCTCGAGTGCTGCCGCGCTTTCCGCTCGGGCTTCCTCGGCGTCGCTCAGGTCCTTCTTGATCCGCGCCTCGCGCTCCTCGGTCATCTTCAGGATCACCGGGAACAGGAACTTCCATAGCAGGAAGAACAGTCCTGCCAGCACGAAGAGCTGCCAGAAGACGACGCCTAGCGTCGGTGAAAATGGATCGCCCATCAGGAACCTCCGCTTACTTCATCAGCTTGAACAACAGGGCGAACACCATCGCGATGATCGCAGCACCTTCAACCAGCGCGCCGAAGAAGATGCCGGCGGAACGAATCGCCGCTTCAGCTTCTGGCTGGCGGGCAATCCCTTCGGCGACCGAGCCACCGATCCGGCCGAGGCCGATACCAGCACCGATCGCGGCAAGGCCGAAGCCGATGCCGGCACCGAGCAGGCCGTAGGAGGTCGTGTTGGCGGCAGCAGTTTCGGCCGCAGTCTGGAGAAGCATGGGAAGCAACATGTCAGTCAGTCCGTTTCAAGTGGAAGATCAATTGTCGGTCGCATCGCTCGTCGGGCGCTCCGTCTCTTCCGGAACGGGAGCCCTTCGGTGGAGATCACCGAGCTCTCGCTCAATCTCCTGGCCGGGTTAGCGGCTAAACCAATCTCCGCAGGATGCGTGAGGAAATTGGGGGTCGTTAGTCGTTAGTCATTGGTCGTGGGTCGTTCGCATGACTCACGACTAACGACTAACGACCATCAATGCTCGTGCTGCATCAATCCAATGAACACCGCGCTCAACGTCGCGAACACATACGCCTGGAGGAACGCCACCAGCAATTCCAGCATCATCACGCCGATCACGAAGAACACCGTGCCGATTCCGAGCGCCCAGCTGCCAGCACCGAAGTGTCCGAAGGTGAACACAATGCCGAACATCGCCAGGATCACGAAATGGCCGGCAGTGATGTTGCCGAACAACCGGAGCATCAGCGCGAACGGCTTGACCAGTTTCGAGAGGATTTCGATCGGCAACATGAAGAGCGAGATCGCAAAGGCTCCGGCCGGCGGCAATCCGTCAATATGCATCCAGACGGTGCCGAAATATCCCTTGGGTCCGAGCTTGATCAGCCCGCCAATCTCGATCACAAGGAACGCGACCAATGCCAGCGCGCCGGTGACAGCCAGATTGCCCGTGGGCGATGCACCGAACGGAATCAGGCCGAGGAGGTTGCACGTGAGGATGAAGAAGAAGAACGTCATGATCAGTGGCGCGTACTTCGGTCCCATTTCCTTGCCGATGTTCTCGATCGCGATGTCATTGCGCACGAAGAGCACCAGGGCTTCCATGGCGTTGGCAAAGCCGCGCGGGGCGCGGCCTTCGCGTCGAGCCTTGGTGAGCCCTCGAGCGGTGAGGAACATCACCAGCATGACGATCGCGGCCGCAAGCAACATGAAGATGACATGGCGGGTCGGCGACAGGTCCACGGAAAGATTTCCGATTTTCACCGGCTGCCACCGCGGCAACTCGACCTGACCCAATGGCCCGAAATCGAGATCGTGCGCATCGCCGGTGTGCTCGAAGATCATCTTGCCAATGTTGAGCGGTTCTTGCGGTTCTTGCATCATCGTGTGCGTCGTGTCTCCCGATACAGTAGCGGCAACAACGTGCCGAGATATCCCAGCGCGCTCGGCAACGGCGGAAAACGCCGCGGATCGAGCGAGACCATCACACCCAGCAACAACACACCAATGAATCGCAGTACCACGCCGACACCGTACACCCGCATCTCATCGATCCCGGCTGTTCCGGTTCGCCACGCCGCGATGAGCTGCAGCACCATGGCCACCATGCCGAGCGAAAATGCTGCCCGAGCCTCAACCGGTCCCCACAACACCATCGCCACGGCGGCCGTTACCAGCGAACAACCAGCGCCCCACCTGAGGCGACTTACTTGATCACTTGCGGTGGCTGCCATTGCCGCCGGACTCCTGCTTGATGCGCAGGTAAGCCCAGAACCCGCCGAGCCCGATACCCGCCAGCAGGCCCACCAAGGTGAACAGTGGTGCCGAGTTGAGGCGACCATCGAGCCACCGCCCGCCGAGGATGCCGAGGACTACGGTCAGGGCGAAAGTGATGCTGACCGTCAGCAGGGCATACCCCGCCCCGTACCCGTCGTTCGGACCCTCGGAACCGCGCTTCACAGGGGCAAAATTAGGACTTTGTGAAACATTTCGCAAGGAAAATACGTGGCTATCTTGACTGTCGTCCTGACCCATCTCAAGGATGCAAATCGACCATGAATCCAGCACCCCCGGATGACGTCCAACAGCTACAGAGCCTCACCAAGGCGGTCTCCGCCCTCCGGTCGCAGGTGGCAGAGCGGATCGTGGGCCAGCGAGACGCCGTCGACGGCGTGCTGACGGCACTGCTCGCCGGCGGGCACGCGCTGCTGGTGGGTGTTCCGGGCCTGGCCAAGACGCTGCTGGTGTCGACGGTGGCCGAAGCGCTGAACCTGTCG
>JANYCP010000368.1 GCA_025360265.1 Gemmatimonadota bacterium | reverse complement strand
TGATCGGCAGCTGTTTCTCGCGCGTCATCCGGTCGCGCAGCGAAATCCCCTCGACGAACGGCATGACGTAGAACAGAAATGAATCCGCTTCACCAGAATCGAACAGCGGCAGAATGTGCGGGTGCTGCAGGTTGGCGGTAGTGCGGATCTCGGAGAGAAAACGCTCAGCGCCAATGACGGCGGCGAGTTCCGGCCGCAGCACCTTGATGGCGACCTTGCGATGGTGTTTCAGGTCCTGGGCGAGGTAGACCGTTGCCATCCCGCCGGCGCCGAGCTCGCGCTCAATGGTGTAGCGGTCGCTCAAGGCAGCAGCAAGCCGAGCAGGGGCTGCGTTCAGGTGGCGCCTCGTCGGGCGGGAGATTGATTTGTGGGAGCCTTCAAAGTTACCGCTAAACTGCGCTCGCGCCACTACTTACGGCGCAAAGCGGCCCGTTCTGCCATCACTGAATCGCGCTGAGGCTTGAAGGGCGGATCAGGGTCGGCTCGCAGCGTCAGATACTGGTCGTAGGCACGGACCGCACCGGAGGTGTCTCCCGCTAACGCGGCGAGGCGCCCTTCCTGCCGGAGGAACGCTGGCAGGCTCCAGAGGTAGGACGGGAAGTAGTCCACTTCCCGGCGACGAATGGCGGCCAGGGCTGCGGGAATGTCTCCCTGGGCTTCACGCATTCTGGCGATGGTGAAGTTGGCGAACACCACCGGCGCGAAGTTGGCGAGTCCCAGGAATCCGCGCGGGCCACCGTGCATCAGCGAGTCGAGCTGGTCGAGCGCTGGCCATGGAACGCGCGGTTCTCGTGGCCCCTCGAGCAGCACTTTCAGGAGCAGTGGACAGACGCGGAGATCGACCTGCTGCCACTCGTGATCCGGCAGCGGCGGATGATTCGTCGCCGCGAAGGCACGGAGGCGACTGATTGCCGCAGCCGCGCCAGATTTGTCGCCACCGGCGACGTTGTACAGCGTGCCAAAACAATCCTGCGTCGGCGGCCACCGAATCGTCGCCTTACCCGCTGGGACTTGGTATTTCCCGGCGACTTCCTGTGCGAGCACCGATGCGGCCATCGGTCGGTACGCGGGTTCCATCAGCGACTGCTGAACGAGCGTTCCGGCCCAGTTTGCGCTGGGCGGGATTCCTGCGTTGACATCGCCGAGCTCCATTTTCCCCGCCGCGAAACTCAACGCCAGGCGAACAAGCCCGGCGGCGACAACATCCTGAGGGGTCGCGGCTGCGCGCTGCAACGAATCACTCGCCCACCGTGCGTCTGCCAGTGGCAGCGCGAATTCCGCGCTGTGCAGGCCGATCTTCGTAAGCTTCTGCAGCACGTCGGTATGGCTCAGCCCGGCGTTGTGATTTCGCCAGCGGATCGCGCTTGTCGAGTCGCCCATGGCTACGGCTGCGGCCCAAAGCGAGACGTCGTCGGCGAATCCAGTTGCTACACGCGTCTCGAAGAGCTTCGCGAATCGGGAAGTGGCATTGCTGTCATGGATCGCCATCGCAGTGGCCAGCCGCTCGCCGATCGCCAATGCGAAACTCGAATCGAGCGTAATGGCACGATCGAGTGCGTCTGCCGACCGGGCGCCCCAATCCAGTCGGCTGGCGGCGGCGCCATAACGTGAGACAACTTGTCCCAGCAGCAACCAGTGCTCCGGGCTGTCGGGCGCGAGTTCCGCCGCGCGTACGGCCTGCGCGATGATCTCCGCGTTGGTGGAGGGACGTGGGTAGTTCGGGCCCACCGTCGGTAGGGCAAGAAAAAGAGCGAGGTCGCGCGGGCTCAGGCGATCCCTCATCCGGGACACCTGCGGCACCAGCAGCCATCCCCGATTCTCGAAAACATTGCCGATCCACGCGTTGGTGGCGACCATGGCGAACGCGGCATCGACAAACATCGAGTCGCGCTGCAATGCCTTGACGTAGAGTGTGATCGCGGTGAAAAAATCTCCGCGGCGATACGCCTTGCGACCCGCCAGATAATCCTGCAGTGCATCGAGGGGAGCCGTCGCCAGTCCCGACGCACGCTCGCGCGCTTCACCTGCGTTACGAATGAGCAAAGCCGCCGTCAGTCGATTGACGAGCACGGCGATGCTGTCCGGGGCCCCGGCGGTCTTCTCCTGCGCCAGCACCTTGCCATCGCTTGCGTTGATCAGCGTGCCGCTGAGTGTCAGCTCCGTGGGTGTGACAATCGCGCTGCCGAGGAGGATCCGGCCGGCACCGAGCTGTCGCGCGAGCGACCGCGAAGCGTCCTCGGAAAGGTCGTCCTTCTCGTTGCGGACGGTGCGACGCCAGGCCGCCAGCAGGGTACGCGGCTCGACCGTTCGCGCGCCGGTGCCGCTGCTCAATCGCGCTTGCATCAGGTCGAGCATTGATTCGCGGAGGTAGTCGATGGAAGGATCGCCGCCGACGCGGAATGGCAGCACGGCGATGACATCGGCGTCAAGCGTTGGGTCCGCACTTCGTCCTCTCAACCCGATCCATGCGGCTGCACCAATCGACACGACGGCGAGTGCCGCGACGGCGAACCGTCGAGGAATGTGAAACGCTGGCGCACTGCCACCGAGCGCCGCCGCAAACTCCGTCGTCGTCGCGAAGCGATCGGCCGGCGCGCGTTGCATGGCGCGTTGCAACGCCTGATCCACCGACTTCGGCACCGTGCCTCGCAGCACGCGCGCGCTCGGCGCCGTGGTGCCGAGCCGCTTGGCGATGATGGCAGCTGCTGTTGCGCCAGTGTAGGGTGGCTCGCCGGTGAGCATCTCGTAGAGCACGCTGGCAAGCGAGTACGTATCGGAGCGACCGTCAATGTCCGACACGCCTGCCGATTGTTCCGGGCTCATGTAGGCTGGCGTGCCGATTGCGGTGCCGGTCACGGTGAGCTGCTCGCCTCCCGCTGCGCCAACCGCGCGGGCAATGCCGAAGTCGGCAACCAGCGCGTGCCCCCGCGAGAGCATGATGTTTTCCGGCTTGATGTCGCGATGCACCACGCCGGAGTGATGCGCGTACGCCAGCGCGGACGCGACCTGTCGCGCGATCTCGATGCCCTCGGTGATGTCGAACTGGCGCTCGCGCGTGAGCTTGTCCCGAAGCGACTCGCCGTCGATGAACGGCATCACATAGTAGAGGAGGCCGCCGACCGCACCAGAATCAAAGAGCGGCAGGATATTCGGATGCTGCAGATTCGCCGTCGTCCTGATTTCGGCGAGGAAACGATCCGCTCCAAGTGATGCTGCGAGGTCTGGATTGAAAACCTTGATGGCGACGTGGCGATTGTGCTTGATGTCACGAGCGAGATACACCGTTGCCATGCCGCCCGCGCCAATTTCACGTTCGATTGCGTAGCGATCGGCGAGCGCTCCGGTCAATCGAGTGATCATGGCAGGTGGGCGCGTTGCATGAGCTGCCGGAAGCGTGAAAGTTTCCGGTACGGCCCAAAGGCTGGTTCCGCGCCAAGTTGAAATAGCAGCGGATAGCGGTCGTCGCTGGCC
>JANYCP010000257.1 GCA_025360265.1 Gemmatimonadota bacterium | reverse complement strand
TTGCTCTGGCTATGCGCCGGCGTCTCGGTCGGCGTGGCGATGGCGGTCCATCCGGCATGGACCATCTATCGCACCGCGCACCTCCACATGCTGCTGCTCGGCTTCGTGATGATGATGATCGCCGGCGTTGCGTACCACGTTCTGCCGCGTTTCGTCGGGGCATCGCTGTACTCGCCACGGCTCGCTTCGCTGCATTTCCTGGTGGCCAACACGGGCCTCGCGCTGCTTGCCAGCGGATTCATCGTACGCTTTCACGTGCTCGCCGTCGCGTCGGTGCTGCTCGCGGTTGGCGGAACGCTCGCTGCAGCCGGTGCAATCATGTTCGCGTGGAATCTTTGGCGCACGCTTGACCGCGCCGCGTTTCCGCCGGCGGAGCTGCCGGTCGCGCGGCCGCTGCGGGTGATGGACCAGGCCACCGCGATGCGTGCCGCGCCACCCCGCATGCCGACCCGCTAGTGCAGCCGCTGACCCGGCGATTCCTGATCACTGCGGCCGGCTTCCTCATCGCCGGCATCACCCTGGGGCTCGCGCTCCTCGTCAACCGCGAACTGTTCACGACGTGGCCCTCGCCGTTCCTGGTCAGCGCACACACCCATCTCCTCCTGGTTGGTGCCGTACTCGAGATGATCCTCGGCACGGCGCTTTGGCTCTTTCCGCGAGCGCCGGGCACTGCGATGACACCGTTGCCGCGATCGGCAGGGGTCAGCTGGTGGTCATTGACCTGTGGCACGACAATCCGCGCGCTGGCCGAGGCCGGACGTGCGTGGAGTGACTCTTCCCACCTGCGCTGGTGCGTTGTGCTCGGCGGCGTTCTGCAGGTCGTTGGTCTCGCGTACGGGATCGCCGCGCTGCGCGGGCGAGTGCGGGCCAGCACACGCATTAGATGAAAGATCCTTCACTGTGACAATCGTCACGCCGCCGACTGCTGCAGGAGATGAAACTGGATGGTAGCCGCCGTGACTGCGACGGCACATGGACCGGCCCACGGGGCCCTTTGCAAGAGGTGGGTATGATGCATCGAAGAATTGGTTCGCTTCTCGTCGCCGCCGCCACACTGTTCGCTATGGCATGCGGCAAGAACACGCCGCAGCAGCTCGTTAGCGGCGATGCCGCGGCGGCCGTCTATGTCGCCCCGGGCCACTACGACGAGTTCTATGCCTTCCTGAGCGGTGGGTTCAGCGGCAATGTCACCGTTTACGGGCTGCCATCCGGCCGACTCCTCAAGATCATCCCGGTTTTTTCCCAATTCCCCGAGAACGGATACGGGTACACCGAGGAAACGAAGGCGATGCTGCAGACCACCTTCGGACCGATACCGTGGGATGACACGCACCACGCCGAGCTGTCGATGACCGATGGCGTGCCCGACGGTCGCTGGCTCTTCATCAACGGGAACAACACCCCCCGCATCGCGCGCATCGACCTGACCCGGTTCGAGACCGAGGAGGTCATCCAGATCCCGAACTCCGCCGGCGGGCACGCCGCGCCGTTCTCGACGCCCAATTCAGAGTACGTGGTCTCGGCCACGCGCTTCTCGGTGCCGATCCCCAACACCGACATGCCGATCGAGAACTTCAAGGCCGGCTTCAAGGGTACCATCTCGTTCATCACGGCCAACGAGCCCGGCAAGATGGATATCGCGTTCCAGATCCTGATGCCGGGCTACGACTACGACCTCGGCCACGCCGGCAAGGGTCCGTCCGATGGCTGGTTCTTCTTTACCAGCTATGACACCGAGCAGGCCTATACCAAGCTCGAAGTCAACGCGTCGAAGAATGACAAGGACTTCATTGCGGCCGTGCACTGGAAGCTCGCCGAGCAATGCGTCAAAGAGGGCAAGGCCAAGGCAACGCCGAGCGCCTATGTCCACAACGTCCTCGACGAGAAGACCCGCATCGCATCGAGCGAACGCAAGACCAGCGTCCTGGTGCTCCAGCCGGCGGATTGCCCGGGCGTGGTGTACTTCATTCCGACCCCGAAGTCACCGCACGGCGTGGATGTCGACCCGACGGGCGAGTACATCGTGGGCGGTGGCAAGCTCGCGACGGTCATTCCGGTGCATTCGTTCACGAAGCTGCAGAAGGCGATTGCCGACAAGGCGTTCGATGGCGACCTCGAGGGAATCCCCATCCTCAAATACGAGGCAGTGATGGCCGGCGAAGTGCAGAAGCCGGGCCTCGGACCGCTGCACACCGAGTTCGACGGCAAGGGGTACGCCTATACCTCGATGTTCATTTCGTCCGAAGTCGTGAAGTGGAAGCTCGGCACCTGGGAAGTCGTCGATCGTGCCCCGACGTACTACTCGATCGGACACCTGATGATCCCGGGCGGTGATTCAAAGAAGCCGTGGGGCAAGTATCTCGTGGCGATGGACAAGATCACCAAGGATCGCTACCTGCCGACCGGCCCGGAACTCGATCAGTCGGCACAGCTCTACGACATCAGCGGCGACAAGATGAAGCTGATTCTCGACTTCCCGACGACCGGTGAACCGCATTACGCCCAGGCGCTGCCGGCCGCAATGATCAAGGACAAACAGGTCAAGTTCTTCCAACTCGCGAACAACGGCAATCCGACCGCGGTGCGCTCCGAGGCTGAAGGCGGCATCGAGCGGAAGGGCAAGGCGGTGCATATCAAGATGGCAGCGATGCGCAGCCACTTCACGCCCGACAACCTCGAAGGCGTGATGGTGGGGGACACGGTGTATTTCCACGTCACCAACATCGACCAGGACTGGGACATCGTACACGGGTTTGCGGTGATGGGCATGAATGGCGCCAATCTCATCATGCTGCCCGGTGAGACGCGCACCCTCAAATGGGTTCCGACGGTGGCAGGCATCTACCCGTTCTATTGCACGGACTTCTGCAGCGCGCTGCATCAGGAGATGCAGGGCTACGTTCGAGTGAGCGCTGCCGGCTCGAATGTGCCGCTCAAGGCCAACATGTCGGAGCGGGCCAAGACGCAGGAGGCCCGCAAGGTCGGCATGTCAGCCGATTCGATGGCGCACATGAAGAACATGGGCGGAAACTGATCATGTCCCGCCTTTCCCGGTGGCTGGTGGTGGCCGCGGTTCTTTCGCTTGGCGTCGCACGCGTACTCCCGCTCTGGGAGGTGCATCTCGTCGCGCCGCAGTATCCGGAAGGACTCGGATTGCTGATCCGTGCCAACACTGTCACCGGGATCA
>JANYCP010000249.1 GCA_025360265.1 Gemmatimonadota bacterium | reverse complement strand
CTAGCGTCCCGCCAACCGTTTCAGCGCCGCCAGCTGCTCAATGGCGCTCTTTCCCGACGCGGCGGGTGCGGCAGGAGAAACCGCGAAGAGGTCGCGGATATCCAGCAGGATTTCAAGCATCAGCTGGTCGCGCACATAGGCATTGTCGAGGTCGATCATCCGGCTGTCGGCGCCAGCCGCCCGGGCGTGATCGAACGACTCCCGGTAGATCTCTTCCAGGTTGCCAAGAATCCGGTCGCGGGAACGCATCAGATATCCGGGATGGGGAAGGCGTTAATATAGGTCCATGTCCCTGACCGATTCCCAACGCCGCGTCGATGCCTGGATCTCGCAGTTCGAGGCCGGCTACTTCGATCCGCTCACCAATATCGCACGCCTGACCGAAGAAGTTGGCGAGCTGGCGCGTGAGGTGAACCACAGATTCGGCCAGAAAACGAAGAAGCCCGACGAAGCGCCCGGCGACATCGGCATGGAGATGGCCGACATCATCTTCGTGTTGATTTGCATGGCAAACCGCGAAGCAATTGACCTGCAGGCCGCCTTTGATGCGATGATGACCAAAGTGGAGACACGCGATGCGAAGCGCTGGACCCGAAAGCCGTAAGGCAACCTATCTCTTCGCCGCCGCACTCATCCTGCTCGGCGCCGGATGCGCCCGGCCGCAAGTGGCCGGCCCCGCCGAGCTCGAAGCGTTGGTGGCGAAAGGCGATACCGTGGCGCTCGCGAAAGCCGCAGAGCGTGAATGCGCCGGCAAGAAATCCGAGTCGGAACAGACCTGCTACGAAGATTTTTTCGTGAAGCTGGCGCGCAGCGACCGGGTTGCCGTAGCACTTGGTTCCCTGGCCGCGCTCGCGGCGAATCACGCCGAGATCCAGCGCGACGGGCACGGCTACACCCACGTTATTGGCATTCGCGCCTGGAAGGACGGCGCCGACGTGGCGGCGATCTTCCGCAGCTGCAACGGCCTCTTTCAATCGGGCTGCTATCACGGCGTGATCCAGGCGTATCTCACCGAAGGCGGCCCCAACGTCGATTCAGCGCGCGCCGTGCAGCTGTGCGATGCGATCGCGCCGAGCGAAGCCGACCGTTGGTTGCGTTTCCAATGCGTGCACGGCCTGGGACACGGCTTCGAGATGGCGTGGAACTGGGAACTGCCACACGCACTCAAGGGATGCGACTGGCTGAAGACGGCGTGGGATCGCTACTCGTGCTACGGCGGCGCGTTCATGGAAAATGCCGTCGCATCAATGCCTGGCGGCCATCACCATACCGCGGTCCACGCACTGTCAGCATCGACAGCGAAGGACGATTCGTCGATGCCCGGCATGGACATGTCCGGCAAGACGCCGAGCGGCTCGCCGGATCCGATGAAGATCACATTCAAGATGCGTGATCCCAGCGACGCACTCTACCCGTGCTCGATCGTGGATACGACCTACCAATTCTCGTGCTATCAGTTGCAAGGTGGCCTGATTTTGGAGCGCACGCACAACGATTTCGCCAAGGCGACGACGGAGTGCGACAAGGCCCCGCCGATGGGGCGATCGCAGTGCTATGTGTCGCTCGGCACCAACGCCAGTGGTATGACAGTGCAGGACACGAAGAAAGCCATTGAGTACTGCTCGCACGGCGATCCCGGATACCAACCATTCTGCTTCGTCGGAGTGGTGAAGAACTACATCGACGTCACCCAGAAGCCGGAAGACGGCTTCACCTTCTGCAGGACTGTTCCATCGGGACCGAACCGGATGCAGTGTTACACCGCGGTTGGCGAGGAGATTTCGGTGCTCCATTCCGCTGACGTCGAGGCGCGCTCGAAGGATTGTGCCAAGGCAGGCGACGGCGTGGTAGAATGCCGCCGGGGCGCGGGGTTGCCAGCGAGTCCTTAGGCCCTACTGCCACTCTTCGGGCAGTTCAGCCAGTTCGGCGAAGAGCGTCAGGTAGGTGTCATATCGGGTGCGCGGAACCGTCGCGGCATCAACCAGCCCGCGAACGGCACATGCCGGCTCGGTGCGATGGGTGCAATCGTCGAACTTGCAGTGACCAATCACCGCGCGGAATTCCGGAAAACACTCGTCCAGATGCGCCCGCTCGATCGCCCACATGCCGACTTCGGAAAAGCCGGGCGTGTCCACGACATATCCGCCGATGGCTAGCGGAATCATCACCGCCGACACGGTCGTGTGCGTGCCGCGACGCAGCTTGGCCGACACTTCGCCGATTCGCAGACCGAGCCCCGGTTCCAGCGCATTCATCAACGACGATTTTCCCGCTCCACTCGGCCCGGTGAACACCGATTCTTTCCCGCTGAGAATATTGCGGAGGGCTTCGAGTCCCTCGCCGCGCTTTGCGGCAGTGAGCAGTACGTCATATCCAGTGGCGGCGAGATGCGCGAGAATGTCGGTGGCCGGTGCAAGATCCACCTTGTTGATCACAACGAGCGGCGGGATGTCGTTGGCTTCGGCCACCACGAGGAGTCGATCGAGCAGCTGCGGAATCGGCGGCGGATCCGCCGCCGCGATCACCACGACAACCTGGTCGACATTGGCTGCTACGGGCCGCGTGCCGCGACCATCGGGAATGCGTCGTTCGAGAAGCGACGTGCGCGGTTCGACTTTTTCAATACCCAGCACGTCTTCGGTCAGCGTCGCCGGATCGAAGTGCACCCGATCGCCGGCCACCGCGCGGTCCGCCTCGCGCTTCGCCTTGCCACGCAGGATCGCCAATCGCTCCACGCCATCCACCATCACCCGGTAAGTGCCGCCTTCGCGGGCGAGCACCACACCAACGGGAGGCGTCACACTTCCTCGATTCGGCCAGCGGCAATCAACTCGTCGAGCGTTGCCTTGACGTCATACAGCGACATCGCGCCGAGACGTTCCTTCGCTTCATCAGGCGTCTCGCCCCAAACCAGATAGTCGGATTCGTGATGACCATCGGGCGCATCACCGGAGGAGGTCCACCGCACAAACAGCAGCGCGCCGCCGAATCGGCCGCGCGCATCGGGTTCATCGTCCAGCCAGAGCGCCACTGAGTATGGAAGTCCATCGCTCCCGGTGAACGCCGCCGCACGATCGTGCAGCTCCATGTATCCACCGAGCGTGAATTCGCTCACGTGCGCCGCTTGCCTTCCTTGATCACGTTGCCGAGGATGAAGATGATGTTGGCTGGACGCTCGGCGAGGCGGCGCATCAAGTAGGGATACCACTGCGTGCCGAAGGGGATGTACACGCGCATCCGATAGCCTTCACGCGCCAGTGCTTCCTGCAGGTCGCGACGTACGCCGTACAACATCTGAAACTCGAACCGATCACGGGGAATGTTGTTGGCCGCGGCAAACGCCTTGGCATGCGCGATGATCTGTTCATCGTGTGTCGCAATGCCCGGGTAATTGCCACTGGTCATCAGCGTTTCCATCAGGCGCACGTAATGCGCGTCGACGTCCTTCTTGTCGGGAAATGCGACATCCGGTTTCTCGAGATATGCGCCCTTGCAGAGCCGCACCCGCGCGCCAAGACGAATGAGCGCGGCAATGTCATTCGTGGAGCGCCGCAACGCCGACTGAATCACCACGCCGACGTTGGCACGGAAGTCGGTGTAGAGGCGCTGCTCGAAGAAGTCGAGTGTCTTCTGCGTGTAGGGAGAACCTTCCATGTCGAGACGGACGAAGGCGTTGAGTCCCTTCGCCCTGGTGAGGATCTGCCGAATGTTCCGCTCGCACAGCGCCGGGTCGATGTCGAGCCCCATCTGTGTCGGCTTGACCGAAACGTTCACCTCGACGCCAGCCGCTTGCATCGCCTGCAACATCGCGAGGTAAGCGTCGCGCGCCTGTTCGGCTTCCGCGGGTTGGGTCACGCTCTCGCCCAACATGTCGAGGGAGACGGTGATGCCCCTGCCCTGCAGCTCCTTGGCGGCGGCAACGGCATCGGCGATCGTCTCGCCAGCGACAAAGCGGGAGGCGAATTTCTTGGCCAACCCGTTGCTGCGGACGAAATTGAAGATCGACTGCCGTTTCGAGAGCCAAAGCAGGGTGAAGCGCATCATCGTTAGTCAGGTCCTGGGACTTGGGGCATGGGGCATGGGGCGTGGGGTGTGAAGCCAGGTCCCGACCGGGGCGAAAAGTAGTG
>JANYCP010000224.1 GCA_025360265.1 Gemmatimonadota bacterium | reverse complement strand
ACCCTGGGTCGTGGCGAGTTCCTGTTGATCGATTTCGGGGCCCAGGTCGATGGCTATTGCTCCGACATCACCCGGACCGTCGGGCTCGGCGCCCTGGACGAGCGGCAGCTGGTGGTCTATGACCTGGTCCGCGAGGCTCAGCTACGGGCACGCGACGGACTCCGGGCCGGGATGACCGGGCGCGAAGGTGATGCCCTCGCCCGCGACTTGATTGCAGCCCGCGGCTACGGCGATGCCTTCGGCCACTCCCTTGGCCACGGCCTCGGGCTGGAAGTCCATGAGGCGCCGCGACTTGCGGCCACGGCAGAGGCCGTGTTACCGGGCGGAGCGGTGGTCACGGTGGAGCCGGGGATCTATCTTCATGGTTGGGGCGGAGTCCGGATCGAGGACGATGTGTGGCTCGGCCCCGCCGGCCCGGCCCTCCTTTCGGACGGCCGCACGGAACTCATCATTCTCGACGCATAGGCGGGACGTTTTGGCGACCACCGCAGAAATCAAGAACGGCATTGTGCTGGAGATGGATAAACAGCTGATGCAGGTGACGTACTTTCAGCACGTCAAGCCGGGGAAGGGCAGTGCCTTCGTGCGCACGAAGCTGCGCAACATTCGCACCGGCGCAGTGCTCGACAAGACGTTTCCGTCGGGAGAAAAGATCTTCCCGGTGGATGTGTCCTTTCAGCAGATGACCTACTCCTACCGCGATGGGGAGTCATATCACTTCATGCACCTGCAAACCTTCGATGACATCGTGCTGCCGGCCGATTTGATTGGGGCCGACCAACTCAAGTACCTGAAGGAAGGGATGGAGTGCACTGGGCGCGTGCACGACGATCAGGTGATCCTCCTCGACCTGCCAAACTTTGTCGAGTTGGAAATCGTCGAAACCGATCCAGGGATTCGCGGCGATACTGCCACTGGTGGGACCAAGCCGGCCAAGCTCGAGACCGGCGCCATCGTGCAGGTGCCGCTGTTCATCGAACGCGGCACCATGATTCGCGTGGATCGACGCGAAGACAAATACCTGACTCGCGTATGACGCCAGAAGAAATGCAGGCGCTCGCCCGCACGATCGAACAGGTGCCGGGCCTCAAGGGAATCGACTTCCGCGACGTGCGCCGGTTGGCGCAATTGCTGCGCGAACGTCCGGAAATCGGCTCGATCGAGCTCAAGGGTTTCTTCGGTACCGGCGTGGTGATCTCGCGCACGCATCAGGGTGGCGGGATGGTGGCAGCGCCGATGATGACGCACATGCCGGTCGCCGGTGCGCCGGCAGCGTCGGCGCCGATTCCGGGGGCAGCGCCAACCGAGGGAATTGCGCCGAGTGGCGCGGGCCTCAAGGAAATTCGCTCGCCGATGGTCGGTACGTACTACAGCCAGCCCGAACCGGGATCGGAGCCGTACGTGCGTGTCGGCACGCGCGTCACTTCCGGACAGACAGTCTGCATCATCGAAGCGATGAAGATCATGAACGAGATCGAGGCGGAAGTTGCCGGCGTCGTTCGTGAAGTGCTCGTTGACGATGCATCGCCAGTGGAATACGGCCAGGTACTTTACCGCGTCGATCCGAATGGCTGATCTCCCGGCGGACGCGACCGAAGCGGTGAGCGGATTTCAATTTCGCGCGGCGATTGTCGAGATGATCCAGCGGGGCGCGTCTGACCTGCATCTCAAGGGCGGACGTCCGCCAACCATTCGCGTCAACGGCACATTGCAGGTGCTTGCGCAACCGCAACTCAAGCCGGAAGAACTCAAGACGCTGGCCGAGTCGCTGATGACGCCACGGCAGCTGGCCGAGTTCATCGAAAACAAGGAAGCCGATTTCGGTATCGGCGTGCCAGGCATCGGCCGCTTTCGTACCAACGTGTACCTGCAGCGCGGCTCCATTGCGTTCGTGTTCCGCGCGATTCCCTATGAAGTGCGGTCGGTGCGCGAGCTGCTGCTTCCGACGGTACTCGAAGAGATCGCCGCCAAGCCGCGCGGCCTCGTCCTCGTCACCGGCATCACCGGTAGCGGCAAGTCCACGGCGCTCGCGGCGATCATCGATCATATCAACCGCAATCGCCGCGTCAACATCATCACGGTCGAGGATCCGATTGAGTTCCTGCACCGCGATCAGTTGGCGAACGTATCACAGCGGGAAATCGGCACCGATACACTCTCCTTTGCCGCGGCATTGAAGCACGTACTGCGTCAGGATCCTGACGTGATCCTGATCGGCGAAATTCGCGACATGGAAACGATGGACACGGCGATCAAAGCGGCCGATACCGGCCACCTGGTCCTGTCCACGATCCACACCACGGACGCCACCCAGACGATCTCGCGCGTACTGTCATTCTATCCGCCGCATCAGCACGCTGAGATTCGCATGCTGCTGTCAACCGCGCTTGCGGCCGTCGTATCGATGCGGCTGGTGCCGCGCGCCGACGGCAAGGGTCGTGTGCCGGCCACAGAGGTGCTGATCAATACCGCCACGGTGGCCGACAACATTCGCGACACGCAGAAGGCGCTGGCGATTCCTGATCTGATCGCGCAGGGCGGCATGAGCTACGGCATGCAGTCGTTCGACCAGTCCCTGATGCGCTGGTACCAGGACGGCATCATCACCTACGACGAAGCGGTGTTCCACTCGACGCATCCGGGCGAATTTGCGCTGCGAGTGTCTGGAGTCAGCGGGACGTCCGATCGGACCTTCTCCGACATGGGCGGCGGAGAGAGACGCTGATGTTCCGCAAGGTGATGATTGCCAACCGCGGCGAGATTGCGCTGCGGGTGATTCGCGCCTGCCGCGAACTCGGCGTCAAGACGGTGGCAGTGTACAGTGAGGCCGATCGCGAGTCATTGCACGTGCGGTTCGCGGACGACGATGTCTGCATTGGCCCGCCGCCGGGACGCCTTTCCTATCTTCGCATTCCCTCGCTGATCGCGGCCGCCGAAGTCACCGGCGCCGACGCGATTCACCCCGGATATGGCTTCCTCGCCGAAAACGCCGAGTTCGCCGACACGTGCAAGGCATCGAACATCGTCTTCATCGGCCCCACCGGCGACCAGATTCGCGCCATGGGCGACAAGGCCTCCGCGCGCCGCCTGGCCGCGGAAGCGGGCGTGCCGACCGTGCCAGGTTCAAACGGCATTCTGAAGGACGCCGACGAAGCAGTCGTTGTCGCTCAGGAAATCGGATTTCCGGTCATCATCAAGGCGACCGCAGGCGGCGGCGGCAAGGGGATGCGAATTGCCCATGACGCCGAGCAGTTTGCCCAGCTCTTTTCGCTGGCGCAGAACGAAGCGCTTTCGGCGTTCGGTAACGGCGACGTTTACGTCGAGAAATATCTCGCCCGTCCGCGACACGTCGAGTTTCAGGTGCTCGGCGACACGCATGGCACGGTGATTCATCTCGGCGAGCGCGATTGCTCGGTGCAGCGTCGTCATCAGAAGCTGATCGAAGAGTCGCCCTCTCCGGCACTGACGCCCGAGCTTCGCGCCCGCATGGGTGCGTCTGCGGTTGGCCTTGCCGCGGCGATCAATTACGTCGGCGCGGGGACGATCGAGTTCTTGCTCGACGAAGACGGCTCGTTCTACTTCATGGAAATGAACACCCGCATTCAGGTTGAGCACCCGGTCACCGAAATGGTAACTGGCCATGATCTGGTGAAGGAGCAGATTCGCGTGGCAGCTGGTGCGCCGCTGTCGTTCGGGGAGACGCCGCTGATCGGGCACGCGATTGAAGTGCGCATCAACGCCGAAGATCCCTACCGGAATTTCCAGCCGTGCCCAGGCCTGATCACGGCATACCATCCGCCGGGCGGGCCCGGGGTGCGGGTCGACACGCATGTCTACGCCGGCTACGCCGTGCCGCCGTACTACGATTCACTGCTCGCCAAGCTGATCGTGCATGGTCGCGATCGCGCCGAGGCGCTTGCGCGCCTCGGACAGGCGCTCGACTCGTTCATTCTCGAGGGCGTCAAGACGACGATTCCATTTCTCGCGCGCGTGATTCGCCATCCGGATTTCGTGGCGGGGAAGATCGATACCAAGTTCCTTGAGCGTGCATCGCACTTGCTGAAGCCGGAAGTGTTCGATGCGTCGCGAGGCGAAGGGCGTCTTCCCGAGCCTGTTGAGGGATGAAGCTCGACGTCGCCTTCTCGCCCCGAGAACTGACCGCCAGCGAGGTCGCCGACCGAACCGTCATCGTTATCGACGTGTTGCGAGCCACCACCACCATTTGCGCCGCGCTCGATCGGGGCGCCCGTGCGGTGGTGCCCGCGGTGGACACTGAAGATGCGACCCGTCTGGAGGAGGTGCTCGGCCCGGCGGATGTCGTCCTCGCCGGAGAACGGAATTCGGTGCGGATTCCCGGATTCAAGCTCGGCAACTCCCCCAGTGAAATGACCTCGGATGTGGTGCAGGGCAAAACGCTCGTAATGACCACGACCAACGGCACGCAGGCATTGCTCGGCACCGCCGGCGCACGCGACGTGTTCGTTGCGGCCGCCGTCAATCTGTCGGTCGCTGGGGCGGCAGCACGCGCTGCTCTCGAAGAGCACGGCGACCTGTTGATTCTCTGCGCCGGTCGCGATCATGGCTTTGGATTCGACGATGCGTTTATCGCCGGTTGCCTCGCCGAGCGCGCGCTCGGTGGCCGCCGTCGGAGGAAGGGACTGAACGATGCGGCGCTCGTCGCGGTGGACCTCGTCATCCGCTACCGGGATCGCATCGAGCGGGCGCTGGCACTCTCGCGCGCTGGACGTGAACTCGCCGCCCGCGGATTTCGCGACGACGTGACCGCGGCGGCGCAGGTGGATGCACACCCAGTGTTGCCGGTGTTTCGCGACAAGCGTATCACGCTGGCGCCACATGGGGTGCGACGCTGATGGACGGGCAGCGCCGCCGTCGCTTTGGCGCGGTTGTCGCTCTGGTCGCCGCGGCGTTCGTCACGTTGACCTTGCTGCCGATCGATGTCACCGGTCCGCTCGGTCGTACCATTGGGCCCGGCTTGTGGGATTTTTTGGGTGTTGGGGCGATTGGGGTCCCGATTGTTGGCGTGATGCTCGGTCTTGCCGGTTTTGAGCGGCTGCCGCGACTTGACATGAAGCGCGCCGCGATCCTGGCGACGGGTGCCACGTTGCTCGTGCCGTATTTCATCGGCGTTCTGTCACACATCGGTACCGAGGAGTTCAAGCAGCCGTGGGCCTGGTCGGCGCGGCTCACGGGCTGGTTCCCGGGGCTCTTCGCGGTCACCGCCCTTGAAATGATCGGTACGGCCGGCGCACTGCTGGCTGGCTTCGTCGTTCTCACCGGCGTTACCCTGGGCACACTCGCCTGGCATCCGTTGCAGCGGCTCGAGCGGGGAGCGGAGCCGCTGGCGCCACCCAAGGTGAAACCGTCGCCATCCATGAAGCCGATTCCCATTCCCGTCGCGGCGGAGGAAAAACTCGAGGAAGCGGAAGTCGAGCAGGAAGAGATGTTCAAGCCGCGCAAGAACTCGAAATGGCGCAAGAAGGAGCAGCAGCTCGACATTGAGGACGGCATTGTCGCGGTACCGCGTCCGCAGGATGACGAGTTGCCGCCGATTACGCTGCTTGATGCGCCGAAAAATTCCAACGTCGAGGCGGATCAAGCCGAACTGCAGCGCCTCGG
>JANYCP010000215.1 GCA_025360265.1 Gemmatimonadota bacterium | reverse complement strand
CCTGCGATCCGCGTAGTCGGGGTGACCATTGTACCAGGCGACGATTTCGGTTGCGGGATGGCTGCCGGCGAGCTGCTCACCCGGCACGCCGAGGTGTCGATCGGTATCAGCGCCGTAGGAATAGATGACGGCGTCGTAGTGCTGGTGCAGTTCGGCCGGAGTCAGGTCCTGGCCGATTTCGACGTGGCCCATGAATCGAAAGCCAGGCTGCGAGGCGATCCGCTCGAAGATGCGAGACACCGACTTGATCTTTGGATGATCGGGCGCGACTCCACCGCGCACCAAACCAAATGGTGTCGGCAATCTGTCGAACATGTCGATGCGGATTCCCGCGGCGGCCTTCTGCAGGGCTTCAGCGGCATAGAAGCCGGCCGGCCCGGAACCGATGATGGCGACGCGCAGAGCGGCGGGGGAGATGCTCACGGCCGTCCCATCTCCACAATCACACTATCAATCATCGCGATCATCCTCGGTCCTCCCAGCGTGTGGTGATTTGCCATCACTGAAAAGACGAGAATCTGCCCGTTCGGCCGCTCCAGGTATCCGCTCAGCGCGTTGACGCCACTGAGCGATCCCGTCTTGGCATGCACCGCGCCCGCGACCGGCGTGCCAACGAATCGGTCGCGCAGCGTGCCCGGTTTCCCGCTCTGGGGAAGCCCAGCGTTGATCGCGGCAAACTCGGGGCGCTTGCGTGCCCAGCTCAGCAGCCGGGTGAACGCCAGCGGCGCGATGAAGTTGTTGGTGGCAAGCCCGGATCCGTCCTGCAAGGAAAACTCGGTGGAGTCGATGCCGATCGAGTCGATCAGGAAGCGTCGCTCGACCGCGCGTCCCTCGGCCCACGAACCGCCATTGCCGAAGCGTTTCCCCAACTGCTTCAGCGTCATTTCGGCGAACCAATTCTGCGACGGTGAGAGAATGGGATAGAGCCATTCACGCAATGGGCGCGAACGCACTTCGGCGAGCGGGGCGGTTTCACGTGCGGCGCGATATGGAAACGAATCGACGGTCGAGCGCGTGCTGCCGCGCACCAGAATTCCGGCGGCAGTCAATGCCTGACGAAACGCCAGCGCCGCGTAGCGATTGGGATCCATAACGGCCGCGGATTCATTGCGCGCGGCGGCACCCGCGACGAGCGAGCCGGTCGCGAGATAGCCGAAGCCGTCGCCAGCGCGGAAGATGTCAAACGTCCGCCGCGAACCTCGCGGTGCAATCTCGGCGCGGTTGTCGAAGGCGAAGGCGCCGATGTCGGGCGTCATCGTGACCTGGGGTCGTCCACCGGCTGAATCACCCGCCACTTCGCGGAAGTCCACCGAGTTGTCGTTGAAACCGAGTCCAGACACCGGTGCGGCATACCACCAGCCGAGATCGTAATTCTCCCAGCTGGGATGAATGATCTGCGGATCGAAATACGAGCCGTCGCCGATCACGTCGCCGGCCACCACGCGCACGCCGCGAGCGCGAAGTTGCCCCGCCAGGTCGCGGAGCTTGATGAATGGATCGGCGTCGCAGGCGCCGGCCTTGGTGGTGTCCGCGTTGTAGCACCGCTTGGAAAATGTCGGGTCGCCGCGTCCATAGAGAATCAAGTCGCCCTGCAGGACGCCGTTGTTGATCGGACCAGAGCCGAACACCGACGTGGTGGCGGTGAAATTCGGTCCGAGCATGGCATTCGCGACCACACTTACAACGAGCTTCGTGTTGCTGGCGGGGATGAAGAGCCGATCGGCATTGCGGCCAAACAGCAGATGTCCGTCCACGTCGGTCACCGCCACGCCCCAGAGCAGATGTTCCAGGCCGGGGGCGTCGAGTCGCTTGTCGAGACGTTCAGCGAGTGTTTGTGCTGCGGCGGGGGCGCTTGCTGTGAAGAGCAATGCCACCAGAAATGCTGCTCCCTTAGTCATAGGCCACTCGAGGATCCGCCGCGGCATAGCAGAGATCCGTCACAAGGTTTGCCAGCACAAAGACGAGTGAGAGAAAGAGGATGCTTCCCTGGATCGCAGGAAGATCGCGCTTGTCGATCGCCGTGAGCACATACCGACCGATTCCAGGCCAGGAGAAGATCGTTTCGGTCAGAATGGATCCGGTAAGATAGGCGCCAAAATCGAGACCGATGACGGTGATGATCGGGAGGAGCGCATTGCGGAGTCCGTGCCGGAGTACGACTTGCCGTTCGCTGACGCCCTTGGCGCGGGCCGTCCGGGTGAAGTCGCGCGCCAACGTTTCCTGCATGGTTGCGCGGGTCATTCGCGCCAGCATCGCAACAGAGCGCATGCCCAGCGTGACAGCCGGGAGAATCAGGAAGAGCGCGCCGCCATAACCGGACGGCGGCAGCCAGTGCAGCCCGACGGCGAAGAGGAGGATCAGCAGCAGGCCAACCCAGTACACCGGAAACGAGATGCCGAGGTAGGCACCAAACGTGGCAATGCGATCTGGCCAGGATCCGGGATTGACTGCCCCCTGAATGCCGATGATCAGTCCGATGACAATGGCGATTGCCATTGCCGCGCTGGCCAGTTTGAGCGTGGCTGGAAAG
>JANYCP010000206.1 GCA_025360265.1 Gemmatimonadota bacterium | reverse complement strand
GTCAGGTCGAGCGAGCCCGGGACAGGCGGGTCGACGCGTCAGGTCGAGCGAGCCCGGGACAGGCGGGTCGAGGCGTCAGGTCGAGCGAGCCCGGGACAGGCGGGTCGAGGCGTCAGGTCGAGCGAGCCCCGAAGGGGCGAGTCGAGACGTCAGGTCGAGCGAGGCCCGAAGGGGCGAGTCGAGACCGCGTCACTTCGAGCGCACGGCAGCAACAATCCCCACGATGATGACCAGCCAGATACCACCATAGACGGGAATAAGGTACTGACGCTTGTGCATCATGTCCGGAAAAAGCACCGGCTTGCCGGCAAACTTCCCGCGCGGCTTCGATGGAAAGAAGAAGGTCTTGTATGTCTCCGTGGTGGCAACGGTGAAGCCGAGTGCACCGAGCACGCCCTGGATTGGCGTGGCACCGAGCCAGTAGAGCAGGAATGCATAACTCGCGGCAATCGCCGGGCTGCGGAAAAACTTCAGCGTCTCGAATCCCTCGATCGGCGCGTCCTTCCAGGCGCCGCCGAAGGCGCTGACCCAACCCCCGGTCGCACCAAGGGTCACCGCCAGCAGGAGCGGCGAGAGCGGCGACACCGGATAGAGGCGCGCCACCAGCACGATTCCGCCCACCAGGATCCCGAGATAGATGCAGCCGAGCACCACGCGCATCGCGGTGCTCTGAATCGGCTTGCCGAATACGGCGAGCTGCATCGGGATCGCGTACTTGCTCTGATCCTGATTCCGGAAAAAGGTCTTCCATGCCTCGAGGATCATCCGTTCGCTTGCATAGAGCACGCCGAACAGGATGACGGCAGATGGCGCATCTACCGGTGCGACATGAAAGAGCTCACACACCAGCGGTGCGATCAATGCCGTGAGCACCATGCTGCGCACGAACTTGGGCCAGGTGAACCCTTCGTGTGGCGCGTCCTTGTACATCCCCCAGCACGACACGTGCGTGCCAACGAGGATGCCGATGATCACGGTGGTTACGACAACGGGCATGTCACGAATCTCCTTCAGCATTCATCTTCTTTGCGTGGCGCCAGCCTAACCAGAGTACAGTCACAGAAACGACGAACAGCAGCCATGTGGGAATAGGCACGAAAGCGCCGAGCAGGCCAAGCCAGGTATAACGGCCGCTTCGGCCAATAATGATTGAGAGCTGATACTTCCAGATCGGGTACCGCGCCAGCACAGCCAGCACACGCATCGGGTAGTGCGGGACGATCGGCAGGATGCAGGTGCCGATGAGGGTCAGGAACGGCATCTTGTTGAAGATGCGCAGCATGCTTTGCGTGAAGTGATGTTTGCGGAACCCGCGGGTGCCATCCCGGGCAAGAATGCGGGTGAGCAGATCCATGTTCCAGAACTCGACCAGCACCGTGCCGATTGTGCCGATGACGACGACCTGCCAAAGCGGTGCCCTGCTCCCCAACCAGACCACGGTGCCGTCGTACGGCAATGGCGCGAGTGAATTGCCGAGATAGGTGTACGGCAGCAACGTCCAGAGTTTCGCGTGAGTGATGTCGAGCGCTGCGCCGATCATGGCGAGCACTCCAGTCACCGACAGCACCACGGGCCAGACCCATGCCGGTGTGGTGGGCATGCTGATGTGGACGGCGGGCAACGGCACCGACTCGCTGGTGCTTTCGTGCGTCAACGATCGCCGCCGGAATCCGCCGTTGCATCCTCAACGAGTGCGAGATCGCGCCGAGCCTTGGCCAGTGTCATGCGCGGTTCACCAGCGCCACGAAGCACGGCGATGAAGTCACGAAACATTCCGCGGTACCCCTCGATGTCCCGGAATCCGGGAAAGATCCAGTGCGACCCGCGGGTACCGCGCACAAACACCACAATACCATTGGACTCGAAAGTCACGCTTCCCTTGGTGCCTGCAATGCGCGACAGTTGCAGGCCGCGACAACGCCCTGGTGTTTCCCACGAGTGATGCAGCGAGCCCATCGGCCCCTCCACATAACGGAACACCGCGAGCGTGGACCGCTCGAGTCCTTGCGCCGGACCCGGGCGGAACCCTGTCACCTTGCCTATCGTGAGCCCGAGCTCCGCCATGAGGTGCACCCAGTGCACGCCCCCCTCGAACAGCGCGCCACCACCGGCCACCTCGGCGTCACCGCGCCACCCCGGATGAATGCTGTCCTTGAGCGCATTTACCGAAACGAATCGCACGTCGCCCAGCTCACCCGACGCGATCAATGTGCGCAACACCGCGGTAAGCGGCTTGTAGCAATAGTTCTCTCCGACCAGTACCCGCCGCCCAGCGGCAGTTGCTGCGGCCTCAACAGTATCGACGTCGGTGGAATGCAGAAATGCCGGCTTCTCGACGATGACATGTTTGCCGGCGGCGAGCGCGCGCATGGTCAGGTCGAGATGCAGCACTGGTGGCGTCGCGACCAGCACGGCATCCACCGACGGATCGACAATGGCCGCCTGGTAACTGCCCCACCAAGCGGTGCCGCGATACTTGCGGGCAAACTCCGCGGCGCGCTCGCCGTCTCGACTCGCAAACGAGATGCGCACTGATGGGTCCACTGCGGCAATGGTCTTGCGATGCTTCACCGCGACCTTGCCGCAGCCAAGCATAGCGATGTGAAGTGGCGAATCACTGTTGCTGATGTGACACCTCTGCTGATCCAGTGCGTGACATCGGGGCGGCGCCTGCAAGGCGACTACCCGCGCGCAAAGCTGTCGCCGCGATCGTGAGACTTGGGTTGACCGCTGCGGAGGTGGGCAGCGCGCTGCCGTCGGTGACGTAGAGATTGTCGATGCCGCGGTAGCGTCCGTTGGTGTCGAGGGCGCTGGTTGCCGGGTCGTCGCCCATGCGTACCGTGCCCAGTGCGTGGGAGAACGTATTAATGGAGCGCCACACGCTGCCAAGGGAGCCAGTAGCGCGATGAATCCGCCGCGCTTCCTTGATCAGCAGCGACCGACATAACAAGTCGCGTTGGGTATGGCGATGATGGATGTTGAGCGCCGACATGCCAATTGTGTCAACACGCGTCGCATCGAGCGCCACGTGATTCTCGAACACCGGCTGATCCTCGGCGATCACGATCAACCCCATCACATGCGGCATGAGCTTCCGGGCGATTGGCCGCAGCGGCCGCTCAATCTCGTGCAGCACCTGTGCCATCGGCAGCGACGTCTGCTGGATGATCCCGACGCGTTCCAGATCCGGCTTGGCCGGGTGGCCGAAGTAGAAATCGTGAATCGCGAATTCCTTGTACGGCACCACGCCGCCACCAGGTGGCCGGCGGAACAACGACAACACCGCCGCATTGCAGTGACGCGTGAGGTAGCGACCCACCACTCGGCCACCGGGATTCGCCGCGATCAGATTCGAGGCCAGCAGCAGGTGCGGCGTCGCGAGCGCGCCAGCGGCGAGGATCACGTTGTCTGCATGCACCTGATAGCGCCGTCCGTCCTGCATGTCGACGCAATCGACTGCAGTGATGCGCCCACGTTCCGCTTGGAGCTTCACCGCGGCGGTCTGGCTGCGCAGTTCCATCCCATGTTCAACCAGCGTTTGCACGACGGTGGCGGCGTTCCCCTTGGCGCCGATGGCGCAGGCGTAACCGTCACAGCGGCGGCAGGCGTTGCATGCCGCACGCGCACCCGCGACGCGATTGATCGAGAGTGGCGGACGAAATGGATGCAACCCCAGTCCGTGCGCTGCCGCGTGCAATGCTTGCGCAGTGGGCGTGAGTGGCGGCGAGTGCATGGCGTACGGCCCACTGCGCGGTGGCTCGTTGGGATCGGTTCCCGATTCGCCGGAGACGCCGAGGATTGCTTCGGCGTCGGCGTAGTAAGGCGCAAGCTCGTTGTAGTCGTAGGGCCAGCGTGCGCCCGAATCGGCGAGGAGTTCCGCCGGACCAACAAAATCGGCTTCACGGTAACGCAACGATACGCCGGCGTAGAACACCGTGGGGCCACCAACACAGAAAAAGGCGCCGGATGTCTTGTGGCCGATGTCGGTGTCTGCGTGGTAGGCCGCGTCGGTCGTGTAGTAGCGTGAGAGCATTCCCGGGGTCGCCTGTGGCGTGGCACCCAGCGGGTCGCTCACCCAGTCACCACGCTCCACCATGAGGACGCGCGCGCCGGCGCGAACCAGCGGCAGCGCCGCCATCGCCCCACCCGGGCCGCTGCCAATGACGAGTACGTCGTAGCGGTCGGCAACGTCCGGAAGGGTCAGGCGAGCAGCTCCGCTGATCGTGAATGGGGGATGGACGGAGGCGACGGCACCGTCGGCGAGTTTCCTGACCTATTAACGCGTGTCCCCGGGAAAGGTTGTCGTGCGGGGATCGAGGCACAAGGCCGTGAGCCGCGCGTTCGCTGGCTTGAGCGCAGGAGTTTTCTGTTGGGCGTGCACGGCGCTCAAGATGCTATCCTTTGACATACACCAGTTTTTCTGCCACGCGGCCGTCGACCACTCGGAAGAGATCGATCCCGCGCACGTGACCGGCCTTTCCATCGCGAACCCAGTGATACACCCACCGCACCACGCAGCGATCGCCGAACGCGACGAGCTCCTCCGTTTCGAATCGTGCCTGCGGCGACCGCTCAAAGAACGCCTCCCAGAATGCTCGCACCGGTCCGGCGCCTTCGATGCGCTCACCGTCGGGTGCCGGTCGGGTGCTGTCGAAGACGCAGTCCGAGGTCATCACCGCCATGATCGCATCGAGATC
>JANYCP010000198.1 GCA_025360265.1 Gemmatimonadota bacterium | reverse complement strand
GGTGGTGACGTTCATCAGTGCGGACGCGTAGGAAATCCCGACGTAGTTGAGCAACGCGATCAGGATGATGGTGACGGCGGCGACGTAGCGTTCCTGCTGCGACGTGAGTGTGATGAATTGGCCGAGGTAGCGGGCGAAGATCGCCGAGATGCCCCCGATGGCTGAGGCGCGGATGACGGTGAGCTCGGACCACCCGTAGAGGAAGGCCCAGAAGCGCCCTTCGGACTCGAGGATGTAGGCAAAGATTCCCCCCGAGCGCGGAAAGGCCGCTGCCATCTCGGCGATCGATAACGCGCCGGTAAGGGTGACCAGGCCGCCGAGCACCCAGACCAGCAGCATCGGACCGGCGGCACCGACGTCGCGCGCCACCTCGCTTGGTACCCGGAAGATTCCGCTACCGATCGTCGTGCCGATCAGGACGGCGGCGGCACTCCAAAGCCCCAGGTTGCGTGGCAGTCTGTCTTCGGTGTTCGGTGCGGTCATTCGGGCTCCTGATTCCGGTGCGGGCGCGGCTGGTCGAGGTGTTTGTCCCGTCAGGTGAGTCGGCTGTCGATGATCGGCGATCCTAACTGGTGGGGCCCCGACTCAGAGCCTTCCGGAACAAACCCTCGGCCAGCCGCCCCGATGACTTCCAACCTCACCGCCATAGAAAAAGCCTCACCCGGCGGGTATTTTGGGACTCCCGAATACTGCCACCAATACGCTGCTGCTCCTAGGGCTTCGGCGAGAAAGCTTGTCATAGAGATGTCTGACGCAGCACCCTCGCTTGCCGCCGACCTGGTCACACTGACCAAGCCTCGCATCATCTCGCTGCTTCTGGTTACCACGATTGCGCCAATGTTCATCACGCCGGCCGGGCTTCCCACGTGGAGTCAGGTGGGGTGGGTCGCACTGGCGGGCTACCTGATGGCCGGTGGCGCCAACGCGATCAACATGTGGTTCGACCGGGACATCGACACCAAGATGGTCCGGACCAAGCTCCGCCCAATTCCGTCGGGCAGGATGTCCGCCGGTTCGGTGCTCCTCTTCGGCCTCACGCTGGGCGCGGTGGCGTTCGTCCTCTTCTGGCATTTCGTCAATCCGCTCTCCGCCTGGCTCGCGCTGTCCGGGCTGGCCTTCTACGTGGTGGTCTACACCATCTGGCTCAAGCGGATCTCGCCACAGAATATCGTGATCGGTGGCGCGGCAGGCGCCTTCCCGCCACTGGTCGGTTGGGCCGCCATGACCGGCTCGCTCACCCTCGGCGCGCTCTACCTCTTTGCCATCATCTTCTACTGGACACCACCGCACTTCTGGGCGCTGGCCCTCAACAAGCAGCGCGACTACGGCTCCGCCGGCATCCCGATGATGCCCAACGTGCATGGCGTACACGAAACCAAGCGGCAGATGGTGCTCTACACGTTGATGATGCTGCCGCTGACGATCATGCCGTCGATTGTGGGCATTACCGGCGTGGTGTACGGTGTTTGCGCGATGCTCCTGGGGCTGCGATTCCTGCAGCTCTGCTGGAAGATCATGCGTGAAGACGGCGTTACGCCTACGACGTGGAAGCTGTACAAGTACTCGCTGCTCTATCTCGCGCTGCTCTTCGTCGCGATGGCGGGTGATCAGTGGGTGCCGTTCGGCCATCGCTCGTTGCCGCAGCAGCTGATCATGCAGGAGAAGCCCGCAGCAATGCCCGGGATGGTGATGACGGATACGGGGCATTCGCATTGAGTGGTATGGGGCATGGGGCATGGGGCATGGGAGACCCGATGCCGGACTCAGGCGAATGTAGTACACAGCGAGCCCCATGCCCCACGCCCCACGCCCCATGACCAAGCCTCCGTCCGCCTTGCTCCGCCTCTGGCCCCGCGTCCGCCCCTACCGCTCGGGCCTCTACATCGCTGGCGTCACGCTCGTCCTCGCCTCGGCGTTCACGCTCGGCTTCCCGATGGCGGCGAAGTTCCTCCTCGATTCAGCCTTTGAGCATCATGATCGCGACCTGCTGAACAAGATCGCGATCGGGATGCTGGTGGGATTCGCTCTGCAGGGAGTGCTCAACTACATCCAGGTCTACTTCCTCTCGGCGACGGGTGAACGCGCGGTCGCTGGGTTGCGTCGAGAGCTCTTCGCCAAGCTGCTCGAGATGCCGCCGGGATTTTTTGCCGACCGCCGCACCGGTGAACTGACGTCGCGGCTGACGATCGATATCGGGCTGGTGCAGGCGATCATGAGCAATCAGCTCGCCGAATTTGCGCGGCAGGGACTGGCGCTGGTGGGGTCGGTGATCATCCTGACAGTGATGCAGTGGCGGCTGATGGTCACTGTGCTGGCAGTGGTGCCGATCGTGATCGCATCGGGATTCTTTTTTGGTCGCCGGCTCCGGAAGATGACGACCAGTGTGCAGGACCAGGTGGCCGATGCCACCGCAGTGGCAGAACAGGCCTTCTCGCAAATCCGTGTGGTACAAGGCTTTGCGCAGGAATCGCACGAACAGGAGCGATACAACACGCGCATTGGTGGGGTGATCATTACGGCGCTGCAGCGCGCCCGCTCGCGAGCTCTTTTCTTCGGCATGCTCACCTTCACGGTGTTCGGCGCGGTGAGTGCAGTGCTCTGGCAGGGCGGCCGCCTGGTGCTTGCCAACGAACTCACCGCCGGTGCGCTGGTGCAGTTCCTGTTGTATACCGTGACGATCGCGGCGTCGATTGGGGCACTGACATCGTTCTATGCCGCGTTCCAGGAAGCGGTGGGGGCGGCAGAGCGAGTCTTCCAGCTGCTCGAGACACAGCCGGCGATCGCCGATCCGCCGCATCCCGTTCCCCTGCCCCGCAAGGTGCTCGGCGACGTGGAATTTCGCGACGTGAATTTCCGGTATCGCACCGAAGACACCTCTCGGCAAACGCTCGAGGATCTCTCGCTCCACCTGCGGCCGGGCGAGGTGGTGGCACTCGTCGGGCCATCGGGATCGGGAAAGACCACGATCGCCTCACTCCTCCCCCGCTTCTGGGACGTGGATAGCGGCGCGGTGTTGCTCGATGGCATCGACGTGCGGCAGCTCTCGCTGCATGAATTGCGCGGTGCGATTGGTACGGTGCCGCAGGAGCCAGTGCTCTTTGGCGGAACAATCCGGGAGAACATTGCGTATGCCCATCCTGATGCCAGCGACGCCGAGGTGGAAGCGGCGGCACTGGTGGCGAACGCGCACGAGTTTATTGATCGCCTGCCGGAGCGGTACCAGACGGTTGTTGGTGAGCGCGGCGTGAAGCTGTCGGGTGGGCAGCGCCAGCGGATTGCGATTGCACGTGCAGTGTTGAAGAATCCGGCAGTGCTGGTTCTGGATGAGGCTACCAGTTCACTGGATAATGAGAGTGAGCGACTGGTGGAAGCGGCGCTTGAAAAAATCCTGGTGGGGCGCACCACGCTAATTATCGCGCACCGGCTGAGCACGGTGCAGCGCGCGGATCGGCTCGTCGTGCTCGATCGCGGCAAGATCGTCGAGGAGGGGACGCACGCGGAATTGCTAAGGCGCGGGGGCGTCTATGCCAAGCTGTTCCAGATGCAGTGGCGGGATGGAGAAAGCATCAGTGCTGCGCTGGCGGCGATGTAGGGGTAGGGGGACATGGGACACGGGACGCGCGCGGCAACCTCGTCCTGAGCAAAGCGAGGGACCTTCAGAATCCCCGATACATGGCGCCCGGAGGTCCCTCGCTTCGCTCAGGACGAGGGGTGCGGATCTTTCCCTCGTCTACGGCCTCGCATTCCCCCCATCCGCAATGAACTTGATCGTCCCATCCGGCATCTTCCGCCACAACGTCAGGTACTTCGACTTGCTGGGCGTGCCGCCATTGGTTGGCGTGATCGTAGCCTGACCGACGGTCCAGCCGAGCGTGCCGTCCGTAGATGATCCGGCCGCAACCGCACCCCATTGCCAATGAGCGGTGTTGCCGGCGAGCGCTGCGCCGATCCGTTCAGGTCCCGTGTTCAGCTCGCCGGTACCCGCGAATGTCGTAGCGTCCGGTGCGGCCCATTTGGTGAAAGCCCTGCTTGCCCCCATCACGCCGGCGTCCGCGGCAAACGCTGAATCCGCCGCGACGAACGATGCCGCTCGGCCAACCGAGCGGAGCAACGGCAATTCAGCTGGTCCGTCGTTATCGATCCAGCTCGGTTCTTCGCCCGGGACCAGGTTCGTGACGGCGAGCACCGCCAGCTGCCAGCTGCCGTTCACTCGCGTCCACGCGGCCAGATAGCGGCCGATTCGATGCGCTGCGACGGCCGTTTTCGTGGCGGACCGATCGAGCACTGCAACTCCAGCCAGCACCGCCAGGGTACTGTCCCGCGCCATCTCAATCCGAAAGGGTTGCCATGAGATCTTGGCACTGTTCAGTCCGAGTTGGTGGGCTAGAAACCGGGACGCTGTCGCACTTCCCTGCAACACCGCGGCCCCCGGCCAGACGAGAACACCAGTGGCACCAAGGGCGGTGGGAAGTGTCGCGACCGCGCCGGTTCCGTAGACTGCATCTGAAAGAGTGCCGTCCGCAGCGAGCAACGAGCCACGGGCGTCCGGAGTCTGTGCACAGAGGACTGTTGGCAGGACTAGCAAGGAGGCAAGGACCAACCGGGATGCATGTGATGCACGGCGTGGATTTGTCATGACAACAAGAATACTGCTACCCATGCGACCCAAGGTTTGAAATGGGTCAAAGCAAACCGCCCCCGTCCGGAAACCCGGACGGGGGCGGCAGCAAGAACCACTACACGGATTACGGCTGCGAGATGATGAACTGGTACCAAGCTGGCACCACAACCACGCCGTAATTGAATTCAACAACGGTGAGAATGTAGGTACCGGCCGTGATGCTTAAGTTCGCGCTTTCCGCGCAATTCAACGGCTGCGCCGAGTTGTCGCCGGTTGACCCAGCAACCTGGCCATTGTTGTCAGCGAGTGTGGCGACGCAGGTGGTGCCCGCAGCGTTGACCAGGAAGAGGCCCAAGTCAGAGACAGCTCCAGCATTCCACTTGATTCGCGCCGTCGCGGTACCAGCAGCAAGCGTGATCTTGTAGTAACGGCAACTCGAGCCGCCGAAGGCGGCCGCGAGTGACGCCGGGCAGGCTGTCGAGAGTGCACCACCATCGCTGATCAACGTTGACCGGGCGCCGGTCAGCGTGATCGTTGAGGCCGTCGTTGCGGATGTCGCGTTCGCATCGGTCGGGCCCGAGTATACCGAGCCGACTGTCATGCTTTGATCACCTGGCAGCGCCAGCGGCACGGACGTCAGGAAGCTCAATGCGATATTCGTGTAGCTCACAACGCCGGTCGAACCGGTCATCGGCACAATCGTCGCCGTGGAGCTATCCGCGCTGGTTGAGACGATACCTGCTTCAGCGCCACCGACGAAGATGTGCGAGTTGCCGAGGAAGCGCAGTCCGCTACCGAGTGCGACCGTGGTCGACGTACCGAGCGCCGGTGCTGCACTACCCAGCGTCGTCGGAGCTACGGTCAGCGCCGTCGTCGTCAGGGCGTTGGTGCTGTTCAGTGAGTTAGTCGCCAACGTTTTTGCCGACCGCAGGCCAACGAGCGTTACTGACGCATTACCGGTGATGCCCGGGCCAACCAGGAACGAGATGCTGGACGAGTCCGCGGCACGCGAGGTAACCGAGATCGAACCGGTACCGAACGAGACCACCGAGGTCGGCGAGAAGAATGTGTTCGCGCCAGCCGTCAGCGTGATCGTTGCGCCTGCCGCCGCGCTGCTCGCCGAAAGTGTCGGTTGAGCCTGCGGGGTGGTGACGAGCGAGTTGGTCGAGGAAAGCGTTACCGGCAGAACCGTCGGTACCAGCTTGTTACCAACCAGCGTTACCGTCGCGGGGCCGGTGACTCCGCCACCGACGACAATCTTGATCGACGTCGAGTCGGCCGAGCGGGAAGCGATGCCAACCACACCAGTCGTGAACGAAACCGCCGAGGTCTGCGAGAAGACTGTATTCGTCGGCGCCGTGATGACGATCGTATCGCCGGCGGCTCCGCTGGTCTTCGAGATTGCCGGACCCAGATCACGCGGTGTCACAACGACGTTGACCGTCGCCGAGATGCCGGTATTAACCGAGGTTGGCGTGACTGTGAAGCTGTACGTACCGACCGCGAGACCGACGATGAAGTACTGCTGCGCGGTCTTGTCGCCAGTTGCTACCAGGGTGTCGAGCTTGGAGTCGAACACCGGGCGGTAGTTGGTCTGATAATGCACCGCGACACCGGCCCCGACGTTGCTGACCGTGTAGGAGGTGACGGCGCCGTTATTGGCGTCATTCACCAGGCGCATGATCAACTGGTCCGAGTCGCCGACCTTCATGACGGCAAACTGCGGCGTCGCTTGCACCGTGTTGTAGTTCGCGTTGTTGATCGCTTCGCTGGCATAGCTGTAACAGCCTGCCAGGGCGAAAACGCCAACCAACGCGAGCTTCCCAGACGTCATCTGCTTCATACTCCGACTCCTCAGCAAGGGTCTACGGGTCAAGTTCATCATCATTATTGATCGTGATCGAAATAGTTGACCGGCAACGCCAGCCATGTAGCAAGGTCGCGTGCGATTTCGAGAGTAACAACCGACGTCCATCCGGGGAAACCAGACTCAGTCGCTTCGCTGGACCGCATCAGCTGCCAGCTGTTATTGTAGTTCCGGTCGGCGAAGATGAACCACCGCGCCTTGCCGTGGGTATATCGCCACACCAGCGTCGGCGCGCCCTTGCCGGCCATGTGGCTCGGTAACGAATCATCCGGTGCGCCGTACTTTGCGTAAATCTTGCCGAGAGCAGTCTTCCATCCCGGAACGAAGCGGGCGCCGTAATGCGAGTTGGCGTAGCCGACCTTCTCGTAGAACGCCATCCGATATTCGTTGATCAGCGTCGACTTGATGTCATCCCGCTTCGCCCAGAACTCGATCAGGAAACGACGCTTCGCCGCGAGGGACAGTTCGTCCTTGCGGTACGCAGCGCGCTCTCGCGATGTCACGCCCGGTACGAGCTCAAGCACCTCGGCGTACAGATCGAGTGAGTCTTCCGGGAGCGAGTTGAAGTACACTTCATCAAGGCCGCGGTTGGCTGCGGTTTCGTTGACGTTCCGGGTGAGCGCTACCTGCTCGACGTTGACGGTGAACGGCGCCTGCCGTTCGATTGCCTTCCCCTTCATCGTCAGCGAGGCCTTCAGCAGATACTGTCCAGCCGGCAGCCCTTCGAGCGAGAACTGGCTGGCGATGATACCGCCGCCCGCTGGGATGTTCTGTGTCTTCGGCAGCAATGGCACGAGATCGGTGCCGTCGGCCATGGCGACCTTGAGCGTGAGCGTTGCGCTGACAGCTTCGGGTGTGTAGGCCTCAAGCAGCAACCCCATGATCGGCTGCGTGAGGTCAATGTGCAGCGACGGTGCGGTGACGAAGCGGAAATCGCCGCGTGACATTTCGCCGATATCGGTAGTGGTATCGCCCGATGGCGCCTGACGCATGCGGGTAGCAAGGAGCAAGTCTGACGCGCCTGGCGACACGGGATACCCGTCGAAATGAATGCTGTCAGCCACGACCTTTTGCGTTGCGGAATCTTTGACCTCGACCCGCAGCCAGTAATTCCCTGGCGCAACGCCGAAGCTGAGGGTCTCCATTCCGGAGGCGTTCTCGCCGCGGAGTGCTGCTGGAGCATGGCGGGGCCACTTCTCATCATTGAGAATGCCGCCCTTTTCGTCCAAGACCGTGACCCGGACCTGATACGACAGGTACGCTTGCGGACCGGTACCAACCGGGGTTGCGAGCGTGTACGAAACATCGACCGTTGCCATGACGCTGGTTTTTTTGACTTCGCCAAGCCAGAAGCGGACGGCACGCATCTGAATACCGGTGCCACCCGCCTGCGCGCCAATCGCATGGCTGGCCAGGGTAGCCGCGGTGACGACGGCGGCGATTAGCATCGCGCCATCTCCACGTTGGACCAAACCCCAGCGAACCGATGCGAGTCAGCGTGCATGTTGTTCATTACCAGCCGAGTGTGACGGTGTAGAAATCGGTGTCGCCGAGGTTACCCATGCGACGCCGCGCGTAATCGAAGCCCAGTTGGAAGCCGCTCTTCGCTGCCATCCAGATGCCTGCGCCGTAGGCGATGCCGGCCTGGGTGTCCTTGCCCTTGCTGTAGGCGGCATTGGTCACCGAGTTGGTGAAGCCGGTGTTGTCGTAGCTGAGTGACGGGTTGTACGTGTACGACCCGCGCAGCGCGACGCCGAAGCCGGTGCCGGCGATGTGATCCGCAGTGAACTCGCCGCCGCCGCCGAACGCGCCACGGTTGGAGCTCATCTGGTTGAACTCACCCATGATCGTGAACTTGGCGTCCTTGGCCGACACGATGTCGTAGGCCAGTGCGACGCGGAAGATCGTCGGGAGATGGAACTCGCTGGTCAGGTACGCTACCGGAACACCGAGTGCGGTGATCGTGGACTGGCCCGGCAGCGTGTCCTTCGTGTTCTGGCGGGCGATGGTCTGGTTCAGGCCCTGCTGACCATACGCCATGTTGGTGCCGAGGTTGAGCAGCGAGAAGGCGAACCGCACCGCCTTGCCACCCAGCTGCGAGTGGAAGTGGGTGCCGAAGTCGACGGCGAATGCGCTGCCGCTGACGTCGCCGAGATTGTCGGTGATTCCCTTGGCCGTGATACCGACCGAGAAGCGGTCAGAGAAGTTCTTGGCCAGGGTCATCGCGACGAATGTCTCGGAGACCGAGTAGAACGACCCGGTGCCGTCTGGCTGGGTCGCGGTGTACACCGGCTGGTCTGCGAAGCCGAAGCTTCCCAGCTGGAAGCCGATGACCGAGGAACCGCCGCCGAACGGGAGTGCGACCGCACCCCAGTTGAACGTCGTTCCCGCGACATAGGAGTATTGCGATCCCTGCAGGACCGGGCGCTTGAGCAGCGCGGCGGCACCGGGGTTCGCATTGAGGCCGCCGATGTCTGTGGCGACCGCAGCATAGGAGCCGCCGAGTGCCATGCCGCGGGCGTTGGCGCCCAGCAGCAGGAATTCAGCAGCGGTGGTTCCGTAACCGGTGTTGTCGTTACCGGTGGCGGACTGAGCGGAAGCAATCGCCGGAATAAGCAGCAGCGCAGCGACCGTCGCACCCTTCAGCATGGAAAACCGAATCATCTGGTTTGTCTCCTTCGGTCCGGCGGCCGTTTTCGCGGCGCGCCGGCCTGTTGTAGAGCGTTGGACGGTTACTGGACAGTGCTCGCGTAGTTCACAATTGTCATGCGACCGGTGAACGTGCTGGTACCGTTCTCGACCGCGTAGAAATACACACCGCTGGATACGAACTGGTTGGTGCGGTTACGCACGTTCCAGTGCACGATGCCACCGTTGGTGGTGCTGGTGTTCTGCAGCACGCGCAGCAGCACGCCGCTGGACGAGTAAATCCGGATCAGCGAGCCTGCTGGGACGTTGGTGAACTCGATGTCCTTGGCGTTCACGGCAATGTCGTAGGCGCTGGTGACGTAGTACGGATCCGGAACCGTGTGGATCTTGGCCAGGATCGCGTTCGACATCGCCAGCGTGGTGTTGTTCACGTTGTAGGTGAACTGCACCGATGCACCTGGTGCGGTAAACGGCAGTGCGGCCGTCACCGGTGGTACGATGCCGCCAACTGCCGCCGGGATCGGAGGACTGAAAGCGTACGTGCCGAACTGACATGCGGTAGCGCAGGCCGGGTCTGTTCCGTTGCCACCGAACACCGCGCCGATGTAGTCACGCACGGTCCAAGCGGTACCGGATGCTGGCAGCGCGCCGCCGGTCAGCTCGAACATGTATGTCCGGCCCTTGAGGTAAAGTCCGAACCCGGAGTTTGGTGCGGCCGCAACTGTTTTTGCATTGGCCACGCCACCGGCGAAGAACGCGATCGGACCCGGGATCGCCGTATTGGATAGCACGGTGGATACTGTGCATGTCGGTTTGCCGCCGGCTGAGAAGTTCGGCAGCGGAGCGACACAAGCGAAGTCCGTGGCGGTGAGCTCGGGGCGGAGGTCGAAGCTTCCCGCAACCGTGGCTGCCGAGGCATTTAGTATGCCCCAGCTGGAACCGATCGTCGTCTTGAATGGAACAACTGTGTTGTACGTCAGGTCGATAACCGAGTCGATCTTCCCGGCCGCTCCCCAGTACACGCGATAGTCGGACGCGGTGGCGAAAGGCGCTAGGAGCAACTCAACGTCCCGCCAATTGGCGCCGGTGATGTAGCCGTAAGAATCCGGGTGATGAATCGTAGCGACGCCGGTTAGTGCTCCGGCGTTGTTGTAGCTCGCCGCCACCGTTGCGCCAGTGTTGTTGGTGTTTGGCGCAGCGACGTTTGGATTGCTCACGGTTTCGTTGTCGCCGTTGAACCAGCGCGGCCCGAAGAAGAAGCACTGGCCCGCAGCTTTTCCGGTCGGGGTTGCAAAGCCGGTGTTGATGCAGCCGCGACCCCAGATGGCAGAGATGTAGGCGGCCTGGCGCTGGTAGGAGAATGCGCCGCCGACCGCGTAGCCGTTGCCGCCGCCATAGGTACTGGACAGCGCCGAGTCGATCGCTACGGCCGGGAATGCTCCGCCACCGGCGCTTGTGCCGGCGGTGGCCGACATGACCTGCGGGATGCCGATCTTGGCCACGCCACCGGTGAACCAGTCAGTGAAAGTGACACTGCCCGCGCCAGCAACTGCCGTCAGCGAGCTGGAGTCGTATTGCACCGACGCGGCGCCGGATCCGCTCAGGATCTGAATGGGAAGGGCTGCAGCCGACACCGACAGCGCTGTGGACACCGGGAATTTCTTGCTGAACTTGCCGGTCGTGGCGTCGAGCGTCGGCATGGTGAGATCAGTCAGCGCCGTCGTGCCGCGGCCGAAGATACCGTTGCCCGTGGACGACGTGATGCTGATGTTGCCCGGGGCAGCCTGTGGAACAACCGGCTTGGCGATCTTGGCCGATTCGAGTGACGTCGGGCCGTGGCCCGGCGCGTTGACGTCGAATGCGGTGACCGCGTAGTAGTACGTCACGCCGTTGCTCACTCCGCAACCCGAGCAGTTTGGCGCACCAGCGTTATCGACGAAGATGAATGGCACGCCGGCATCATTCAGTGCGGGGAAGCCAGAGCCGCCACCGCTGAC
>JANYCP010000147.1 GCA_025360265.1 Gemmatimonadota bacterium | reverse complement strand
CTTGCGGCGCGCCGCCGGACCATCGGGGCGCTGGTGCTGGCCGGTGGCAGCCTTGCCGCCGGATTCATCTGGGCGGCCGCCCACCCCGAAGCAGCGCTCAAATGGTCTGGTCCGGCGCTCCAGGACGCCGGTCATGCCCTCTGGGTGTCGCTGCAGTCGGTGGTGGCTAACGCGACCGACCAGCCCTGGTTCGCCCCAGTTCGCGACATGTTCGCTACGCCGGCGCGGGCCTTGTTGGCGCTCGCCGGTACGGCGGCCGCCTACGCCATCGCGCTCACGGGCCTGGGTCGCCTGATGACCGAGCCGGCGACCGATGCGGGCTGGTAACCGGCACGCCGCGCTCCTCTTCCTCGCCGCGTTGATTCCTGCCGCCTCGGTGGCGGCGGCACCGGTGGGCGACGGAATGGGACATGTACCTGAGCGGCTTCGGCGCCTGCTCCTTGGAGCTCTGCTGTACGAGGGTGGCCCGGCACCGCAGGCGGTGCGGGCTGCCGACTCGACCGGACCAACCGTCAACCCCTCGCGACTCGATCAGCCGGTACGACTCGAACGCGAGTTGCGTGCTGCCCTTCGCAAACCAATTTCCGCAACCCGACTCACAGTCACCGGCGGCACCGCGCGAATCGGCGCGTACTCCGTCGGATCAGCCGAGACAATTCACGGCCATCTGGTAATCCTCGAGGGGAGCGCCGAGGTGCATGGTCGCGTGGAGGGCAATGTCGTCACGCTCGATGGTGACGTCACCGTCTTCCCGGGCGGCTCGATTGCGGGCGACGTGCTCGCGATCGGCGGCGCGGTTCACAGAGTGGGTAACGGCAGCATCAGCGGGACCGAACAGGAACTCGCAGCAGCCACGACCGTTCCCGACGCCCAGCCCGTACCAATCCTCACCCGCATCGTGGGACGGGCGGCCGGACTCACCGGCCTGTTAGTCGTATTGCTCGTCCTCGGCTTGGGCCTGGTGACGTTTGGTCGCCCGAATCTCGAGATCGTTTCCGACACCGTCGCCCATTCGTTCGGCAGATCGTTTCTCGCGGGACTCCTGGGCCAGGTGCTGGTGCTGCCGACCTTCGGCATGCTCGTGATCGGTTTGGCGTTGACGATCGCCGGCGCGCTGTTGATTCCATTTGCGGTCGCCGTGTATGTGCTCGTTGTGGTGGTGACCACGATTGGCGGATTGCTCGCCGTGGCGCATGCTGCCGGGGAACGCGTCTCGCATCGTCGCATGGCACGCGGCGTTTCGATCTCGCCAAACTCGTACCGCTACATCGTCACCGGTCTTGGCATGGCGGCGATGATCTGGCTGGCATGGATCATCTTCGGCTGGGTGCCAGTGGCGGGCACGCTGATGCTCACCGCCGCAGGACTCGCCACGTGGTCGCTCGCCACGGTGGGATTTGGCGCGGCATTGCTGTCGCGTGGCGGAATGCGCGAACATTTCGCCGGTCGCCTGATTTCACCCGAGATGATGACGGACGAGTATCTCTGGGCAACGCCGCAGTTTGGCGTGCCAGCGGTCAAGCGCCCGGAGAAACGGGACGAATGATGCGGACGAGCATTCTGCTTGCGGGTGTTGCCGGCGCCATCGGTGTTGTGCCTCGCTGCACCGCGCAAGTAATGCGCACATTTTCGGCATCCCGTCCAGTCGCTGCCGAGCGCTTTCTTCATGTCACGCTCGACTTCAGCGGCGGCACACTCGTACTGCTGCCGGCGACCAATGGACAACTCTACGGCATGAAGCTGAGCTATGACGCCGATCATTCTTCACCAGTCCAGCAGTACGATCCGCGGACTGGGATCCTCCGTCTCGGCGTGGAGTCAACCGGCAGCAACGGCATTCGCGTCACGTCGCGTCGTCAGCTGGAACAGACGGCGCGCGTCGAATTTTCGCCCGACGTGCCGCTGGTGCTGTACGCGAACCTCGGCGCAGGCGACGCATCCCTCGATCTTGGCGCACTGACACTCACCGAGCTGAACCTTCACGGCACGGCGAGTCGCGCCTCGGTGGATTTCTCCCGGCCCACGCTCGGCGTCTGCAAGTCGGCCACGTTCACCGTTGGTGCAGCAGAATTGGACGTGCGTCACCTCGCCGCAGCGGGATGCGCGGCAATCAACGTCGATGGTGCCGTGGGATCGGTGTCGCTTGCCTTTGATGGCGCGTGGCGGCGTGACGCAACGCTCACGGTGGATCTTTCGATGGGCGGGTTGACGCTGAAGGTGCCGCGCGGCGTTGCGGTGCGGGTGGCGGCTGAACGTTTCCTTGCGCCGTTTGAGGGCAAGGGGTTTGTCCGCGCCGGCAACACCTGGACAACGCCGGGCTTCGATCAGGCGCCGCAAAAACTCCGGGTGGAGCTCAAGGCCGCGATGGTAGGCATTCAGGTGCGGTGGATCGAACCGTAGCCATTACTCCTGGTTGACGCTCACCACTCCAAGCGTGCACTTCGCCGGCTTCACCTTCTTGTCGCACCTGCTGTTGAGCCAGACCAATCCCGCCGCAATTCCTGCCCCGTCCTTGCTTGAGGAGAGCTTTGCCGCCTTCTCGCCCGCGATAGCCTGCCGAATCGTCGGGGTGAACACCGCGTCATACCGCTTGATCAGGTCAGCTGGGGTCGCGATGAGAAACTTTGTTCCCTTGCGCACGGCATTGACTCGCAATGGGTAGTTCACCATCGATGCCACGACCGCCTTGTTGCCGCTGCTGACGGCGGACTGGAGCTTTCCGAAAAACGCCAGCACCTCAGCGTCCGCAACACCGGTGTACATGAAGCGCTGCGCGGAGGCGGATTGGGTCAGCGCAACGACGACGAACGCGAACACGATGGCGATTTTCTTGATCATGATTGGTCGCTATTCCAGAATAGGGAGAGCGACGCCGGAAGCAGCAACCTGGTGCCGCACCGCGTCGGCGATTTCACGGAGAATAACAGCCGCAGCCGAAGTTGGCGCCGCGATGACGATCGGTTCGCCGCGATCTGCAGCGTCGACCAATCCCGCCTGCAGCGGCACCTGCCCCAGCAACGGTACACCAAGTTCGTCGGCGAGCCGCGCACCGCCGCCGCTACCGAAGAGATCGTGACGCATTCCGGTGACCGGATCGATGAACCCGCTCATGTTTTCGACCACGCCGAGCACCGGCACATTGACCTTCTCGAACATTTTCGCGCCGCGCAATGCATCGCCCACCGAAACTTCTTGCGGCGTTGTCACAATGACCGCGCCGGCCACATGAACCTGTTGGACGAGCGAGAGCTGCGCGTCGCCCGTGCCAGGCGGCATGTCGCACAGCAGGAAATCCAGCTCGCCCCACTCCACCTCGTGCAGGAACTGGTGCAGAATCTTGGTGATGATCGGGCCCCGCCAGATGGCCGGAGCATCCCGATCAATCAGGAAACCGATCGAGATCAGCTTCACGCCGTACGCTTCAAGCGGAATGATTCGCCCGTTCTGGCTCATCGGCTTTTCGAACACGCCAACCATGCGTGGCAGGTCTGGACCGTGCACGTCCACGTCGATGATGCCAACACGGTAACCACTCTCGGCGAATGCCACGGCAAGATTGACGGTGACCGTCGACTTCCCGACGCCGCCTTTCCCCGACGACACAGCAATGACGCGACCGATTCCCGGAATCTCCATCGGAGTCGGTGCAGGCACACCCGCTTGCGCACTCTGTGGTGCAGCGTGCGTGGTCTTCGGTGGCCCGGCCGGATCGGTGACCTGGATTCGCGGGTGCGGCAACCCGGCGTCGATGAGTGCCTGACGAGCCTGACGAACCAGTGTGGCCGGATCGTCACGCCGGAGCAGGAAGGTGAAGGTTGCTGTGCCAGTGGATTCGTCGATCGCCAATGCGTCAATCATCCCCGACGCAACCAGTCCCTGACCGGTTCGCGAGTTGACGACACCATCGAGCGCGGCGCGCGTTCGCGCCAAGTGGTTAGTGGTCACACTGCCTCGACGACCAACACCTCGGGCACCGCCCGGCGAAGGCGTTGCTCGAGTCCTTGCTTCAGCGTCACGGTGGACGCGGCACAGCCAACACAGGTCCCACCGAGGCGCACCAGGAGGCGGCCGTCCGTGGCGTCAAAATCGACGAGCTCGACGCTTCCTTTGTGTGACGCGATGTACGGGCGCATTTCGTCGATCGTCCGTTCGATGCGGTCCAGCAGGGGCAGTGCGGTTTCGATCATGCCCAAAGATAATGGCCCGTCACCGCAGGAACGCCCGCGCCGCCTCAAGCACCTTGCCCTGCACCTCCGCCAGCGTTCCGGCAATCGCCACACCCGACGCCCGGGAGTGTCCGCCGCCACCAAAGCGCCGGGCAAGCTCCGCCACATCGACCGTGCCGACACTGCGCAACGACACCTTGACGCGTTGTCCCGACATTTCACGGAATAACAGGGCGAGGCGCACTCCGCGCACTGAACGGGCGTGCTCGACCACGCCATCCAGATCGTCGGAGTCCACCCCGTGCCGCTCGACCGCCCCGGGCGGCACCGTCACCCAGGCGAGGCCAAGATCATCCTCGATCACAAGGGTCTGTAGGACTTCAGCGAGCAAGCGCGGACGACCAGCGGGCGCCCCGGCGTATACATCGAGGTACACCTGCTCCGGATCGACGCCGAGCTCGAGCAGATCTCCGGCGGTTCGCAGCGTGCGCGGCCGGGTGTTCGAGAAACGGAACCCTCCCGTATCGGTGACCAGCGCGACGTAGAGTGCGTGCGCCGCAGGCGCCGGAATCGACCAACCAAGTTCGTGCGCCAGCAGGAAGATCAGCTCGCCAGTTGCCGCCGCGGTCGGGTCGACAAAACGAGGGCCGGGCGGGAGCGTTCCCGGACTGACATGATGGTCGACGCACGCAACCGGCACAGCGCGCTCGCGCACGGTGTCACCCAATCCCCCAAGCCGACCAAGATCCGGGATATCGAGCACGATGATCGTGTCGGCCCGCCGCAACTCCTTGACGGCCTGCTGCGAACGATCGGCATCGGGAATCGTGGTGAAAAGGAACTCGAACCGCTGAGGTGTCGGCGTGGGATTGGTGATGTACACCGTGGCGCCGAGCGCGCGCAGGATGTGCACCATCGCGACCTCGCTGCCGAGCCCGTCACCATCGGCATTTACATGGGTCGTCAGGCAGATCCGACGTCCGGGCAGGACCAGGTCGGCGATCTCCCGGGCTGCGCTACTCATTGTGGAACGCTCTGGTGCAGTCATCAGAAGAAAGTAATCGTTTGGCCCAAGTGCTTGACACGCCTTGCCATGGGGCGCAGCTTTGCGGTCCTACCGCGTCACTCAGTCGCTCACAGTTTCCATCGATTACCGAAAGGATCATCGTGGCGAACCCATTGTTCAGGACAAAATCGATCGACGGCCTCATGGTCGAGAGCACCGGTGATTCCGGGCTGAAGCGCACGCTCGGGGCCTGGTCGCTGGTCGGACTCGGCATCGGCGCCATCATCGGAGCCGGTCTGTTCGTCCGCACCGCGGCCGCGATCGCGGAACGGGCCGGACCGTCGGTGACGCTGGCCTTCATCGTGGCCGGCATCGGCTGCGCCTTCGCCGGACTCTGCTACGCCGAGTTCGCGTCGATGATCCCGATCGCCGGAAGCGCGTACACGTACTCCTACACCACGATGGGCGAGCTGGTCGCCTGGATCATCGGGTGGGACCTCGTCCTCGAGTATGCCGTCGGTGCGGCCACTGTGGCGATTGCATGGAGCCAGTACTTCAACAATTTGCTCAAGATTCTCGGCATGGGGCCGGTGCCCTATCAATGGAGTCACTCGCCGCTTGAAACGATGGCCGGCACCGGAGTGCATGGCATCGTCAATATCCCGGCCATTGTCATCCTGTTGCTGCTCTCGCTCGTGCTGGTGCGCGGGACGCAGGAATCGGCGATGCTGAATGGCCTCATCGTGATCACCAAGGTCACCATTGTCATTATCGTCATCGCAATCGGTTGGGGCTTCATGGTCCCAGCCAATCACACACCGTATATCCCGGATCCCACGACGTTCACGACGGCGCAGGGAGTGACCCACGCGTACGGCGGCATCATGGGCATCCTTGGCGCAGCCGGTGTGGTGTTCTTCGCCTATATCGGATTCGACGCGGTGTCTACCGCGGCGCAGGAAGCGAAGAACCCGTCGCGCGACATGCCGATCGGCATTCTGGGATCGCTGGTGATCTGCACGATTCTCTATGTGCTTTTCGCCCACGTGCTGAGCGGTGTGGCTACGGTGGCTGACTTCCGCGGCGCCGGTAGCGAAGCGTCGGTGGCGTTCGTGATCCAGAAGTACTTCATTGGCTACGGCTGGCTGGCGAAGCTCGTGACGGTCGCGATTCTCGCTGGGTTCTCGTCGGTGATTCTGGTCATGCTCCTTGGCCAATCACGAGTGTTCTACTCGATGAGCCGCGACGGCCTCGTGCCGAAGGTATTCTCGGAGACTCACCCGAAATACCGCACGCCGTGGAAGTCGAACATGCTCTTCTTTGTGTTCACGTCGCTCTTCGCCGGATTCCTGCCGGATAGCATCGTGGGAGAAATGACCAGCATCGGCACGCTGTTCGCGTTCATCCTCGTCTGCGCTGGCGTCTGGATCCTGCGCAAGCGCCGCCCGGAATTGCCGCGCGCGTTCCGCGTCCCGGCGGTCGAGGTGGTATCGGTGCTTGGCATCATTACCTGTGGCGCGATGATCTACGGCCTCGGCTGGACCAACTGGGCGCGGCTCGGTGGCTGGCTGGTGATCGGCCTGCTGATCTACTTCGGGTATAGCAAGTCGCATAGCAAGCTCAATACGTAAGACGTTTGACGTGAGACGTAAGACGTAAGACGGGGGCTCCAGACTGTAGCGGAGCCCCCGTCTCACGTCTCACGTCAAACGCTGTAGTTCGGCGCCTCTCTGGTAATCGTCACATCGTGCGGATGCGATTCGCGCAATCCTGCGCTCGTGATCTGGGAGAACTCGGTGTCGCGTTGCAGCGAGGCAATATCGGGCGCGCCGCAGTAGCCCATGCCGCTGCGCAGGCCGCCGACCATCTGGAAGAGCACATCGGCCACGGCACCCTTGTACGGCACCCGGCCCTCGATGCCTTCGGGCACGAGCTTGCCGGGCGACACTTCGCCTTCCTGGAAGTAACGATCGGCTGAGCCGTCCTGCATCGCACTCATCGACCCCATGCCACGGATCAGCTTGAAGCGGCGCCCTTCGGCGAGAATGCTCTCTCCGGGGCTCTCTTCGGTGCCGGCGAGCATGGATCCCATCATCACGCTCGCAGCACCGGCGGCGAGCGCCTTCACCATGTCGCCGGAATACTTGATACCGCCGTCGGCGATCACCGGCACATCGCCGGCACCGCTCACGGCGTCGATGATGGCGGTGAGTTGTGGTACGCCAACGCCGGTGACCACACGCGTCGTGCATATCGATCCCGGGCCGATGCCGACCTTCACGGCATCAACGCCGCGCTCGACCAATGCACGCGCACCGTCGGTTGTGGCGATGTTGCCGCCAACCAACTGCACCTCTGGGAACGCATCACGAAGATTGGCCACCGTGGCGAGCACGCCCTCCGCGTGACCGTGCGCTGAATCGACCACAATCACATCGACCCCCGCACTGATCAGTGAGCGTGCCCGCACCATCGCTTCGGCACCCGCACCAACCGCCGCAGCTACGCGAAGCCTGCCGTGCTGGTCCTTGTTGGCATCGGGAAAATCGCGGCGCTTGAAGATGTCCTTGACGGTGATCAATCCCTTGAGCACCCCGCTGCCATCAACCACTGGCAGCTTTTCGATCTTGTGGCGGGCGAGGATCGCTTCGGCTTCGGCGAGCGTCGTGCCAACAGCTGCAGTGATCAGGCCTTCGCGCGTCATCGTCTCGGCGATCGGGCGGTCGAGGTTGGACTCGAACTGCAAATCACGATTGGTGATGATGCCGATGAGCTTGCCGGTGCCATCGACAATCGGCACGCCGGAGATCCGGAAGCGCCGCATCAACGCATGTGCCTCGCGAATCGGACGTTCGGGGCCGAGCGTGATCGGATTCATGATCATGCCGCTTTCGCTGCGCTTGACGCGATCCACCTCTGCGGCCTGGCGATCGATCGACATGTTCTTGTGCAGCACGCCGATGCCACCAGCGCGTGCCATCGCAATGGCCATCTCCGATTCGGTGACGGTATCCATCGCGGCGGCAACGAGCGGGATGTTGAGCGGGATGTTGCGCGTGAAGCGAGAGGCGGTGTTGACGTTTCTGGGATGAACGCTCGAGTGCCGGGGCACGAGCAGGACGTCATCGAAGGTGAGGCCGAACCCCGGACGGATGGTGCTCATCGGTGGGTTCGCAGGTTCAGCTGGCAGGGACAGGGCGACATATACAAATCTACCGGGGTGGTGGGCCCGGCATCAAGCGTCGGGGCGCAGGATGCTGCGCCCCTACAGCGGGGGCTTGGCGGGTGCATCGGGCGGCCGGCCGCTCTCGGCCGGCTTCGGTGCCGGCGTCGGCGCGACGGCCCCCGCCGCCTCATCCACCACCGCCTGCGCCGCATTGGCCAACCCCTTCATCACCTTGGACGCGCCATCGAAAAATCCGACGGTGCCACTGATCGCATCGAGCGGCACCTTGCCAGCGCGCATCAGGTCCTGCGCCTTGTCGGTCATCTTGGTGAACACATTCGACGGATTGGCGCGCTCGGCATACTTGCTCTCGAGAAACTCGACATAGTCCAGCAGCTGATAGCCGCGTTCGTCAGAGAGCGGCTCGAGTGCGCGAACGATGCGATCCTTCAATTGCTCATTCATCTCAACTCCTCAATCCAGTCGACGCACCAGCGTCACAACCGGCGTGGGCAGGAAGCGCGACTTGCCAGCCTTGATCGTCGCCCGGATCCTGATCTTGCTCAACGGTTCCATCTTGCGAAAGGGTTCAGCCTCGGCCTCGCTCAGCGCGACGTACACAAATCCCGTCTCGGGCAAGGGACCACGCACCAGGAGGAATGGCTTGCCAAGCTCCATCTCCGGTCGAAGCTCGTCAGCTTTCTGCACGCCGACCAGTTGTACCGTCCATTCCACGGTCTGGCCAACGTACTTCTCAGGTGCCGCACGAATCTCGGCGGCCGTGATGCCGGTGGGCTCCGGTGCGCTGCCCACCGCCGCGTCCTTGACCCATGCGTCGATGCGCACCCGGGCCCAGCCACCTTTGTGTTCGACCACATCTGCGTGCAGTGGACTCTCCAGCGTGGCGGCGAACGGCGCGCCTGGCTGCGACGCGAGGCCGGTCCCGGCTGCGATCGTTGACGCGACCGCCGCAATACCGGCAGTCGGCGCCGACTTCGGGGCGGGCGTACTCGCAAAGGCGACGGCGGAGATCCATCCGGTGCGCTTCACGTGGACCCAGTTGCCCTTCACTTCCACCTTGTCGAACAATGCGCCGAGGCGTGCTGATGCGAGCGGTGCGCCAGCGGGCTTGTCACGCAGAGTCGTTCCGGCAGCAAGTGACACCGACATATCGAAGCCGTCGCGCTTGTCGTCCTTGAGCGCATTCTCCGGAATCCACCCTTCGATCGTTGCCTGAAATCCGCCGCTGTTGGGCGCACCAGTTGTTACCGTTGCTCCCTTGAGGATGTGCAGCAGCTGCACGCCACCGGGTTCCTTGAGCAGGTCGGCGTCGGCGACGAGCGGGCGCGGTGCCTGCGCCGTTGCGCGAGCGGCGAGGGCGAGGAACCCGAGACAGAGGAGGGCGGGGAGTTTGGTCACGAGCGCAGTCTACCGAGGCCGCGCGGACGCGTCAAAGGGATCGAACCGCAGCAACCATCCCTTGCCGGGCACCATGGGGATCGGCTCACCCACGGCGAAGGCGCGCGCTGGCTGGAAGTTCGGGATCGCTGGTGCGTAGATCCGGATGTGGGCGGGATCGAGCCCGAGGGCGCGCCAGTTAACCTCAAGGCTGACCGGTACAGTGTCCTTCGCCCAGCTGGCGACCGCGACCAGGGCGCGTCCGGCGCGCGTGTAGGTTGTCGCGAGCACGTCCTTGTTGCTGGTGTGCACGGGCGTCTCGGTCCACCAACCGTGCATCGTGGCATCGTTGAGGCCGAAGTCGTCCCACGCCTTCCACAACTCGCGCGGATCACCGCCGGTCCATGGCAGGCGATTCGTCATGCCGAAAAGCATTCCCCGCCACGGATTGCCGCCACCTTCGAGCATCTCACCCATGAGGCCGAACGGAATTCCCGACATCTCAATCAGCCAATAGTCTGGTGGCGAGTCGTAGTTGAAGTACTCGCCGAACCAGAGGCGATCGATGTACGGGAAATGTTCCAGGTAAAGATTCGCGCTGCTGGCAAAGCCGTCGTTCTTGTTGTACTGGGTGGCAGAGTGCAAGTCGATGCGTTCGCCGGGTGCGCCATGCTCGGTGAGCACGCGACGAATGCGCTGCATCGTGGTGCGATCGAAGGCGACATCGTCGAGGTAGATACCATCGACGCCGACATGCTGCGTCAGCCAGCGCATTCCTTCCACATAGAAATTATGCCAGCGCGAAATGCCACTGGTGACCATCGCGACATCCCGCAACGCCGGCACGTACCAACCGGGCAGATAGTTGTCACCGATATTTTCCTGCAGCCAGGAATGGCCACCCGCGGGGCCGCCCGCGAGGACCTCCGTGCCGAGCGAGCGGAGCGCCCAGATTTCGGGGGCGTGGTTGGTCAGCTCGCGTACCGTGTAATAGATCTTGAAGCGCATGTTCGCTGCATGGAGCGAATCGGCGTATGCCTTCATCGCATCGGGGCGCAGGAATGGATAATTGATGAATGGGTTGATTGCCGTGGCGTGATGCACGTTGACGAGATTCGCGCCGACGCCGCGAGCCGTATCCACCGGCTTGTACGCATGCATGTAACGCGTGCTGAAATGGGTCCTGGTGTCCATCGTGTGGAACGGGGTAACCAGCACACGAAAGTTGAACCAGAGCGTGTCGTGCGCGACCAGCGTACGGGGGCCCGAGCTGCACGTGGCCACGTAGACGATCGCCAGTCCCAGAAAATCGCAGTGACCCTTCCCGTCGTTCCCCCAGGACCGCGGCAGCTTCAGCGGTGACTGCAGATAGAAATTGGTGTTGAGCGGGCGGGCATATTTGTCATCCTTGAACGTCAGTTGCAGGCCACCGTCGACACGACCCACCCAGAATGCATCCTGATTGTGCGTGGCGACATCCCACTTCCAGTGGTACTCGTCCGGCTTGCCGACACCGATTCGTCCACCAGGACGATTCATCCCCATGAAATACTCTGCCTGACTCCCTGCCATGTCGACCGTGAGACGCACGTCGCGAACCGTCGTGTCGCGCCGCGCAACGAGAGCGACCTGGTATTCGAGATTGCCGTCAAATTCGAGCGTCCCGCGCACTGCCACATCGAGGGCTCCCTGACTTCCCTGGGCGGCGAAGACGGCACGGGAGGGCGTCGAGCGAATCGTGCGCACGGTACTGCTGTGCCACTTACCCACCGTTCCGTCAGCGCCCTCAACCTCGAAGACAAGTGGCCCGCCCAACAGCGGATGCGATTTCGCCGACAGCGTCAGGCTCGGCGTAAATGACGACGTGATCTGTCGTGGCAGGCCCAATGGGCCGAGTTGAATGGTGCGGCCCAGGATTCCGAATCCACCGGGCACCACGCGCACCGGAGTGTATGGCGGAATCGGCGGGCCATCGGTGGCAATCCGGGAATTCAGCCAGCGCAACCGCGACAGCCGCCATGGTTCATCATCGCCATGATTGATCGCGACATCGGTGCCAACAACGAACTGCAGTGGAACAGCGATCTCAGCTCCGCCCACCGCGGACACCGTTGCCGTTCCCGAGTATGTCCCCGGCAGAGCGGCGCGAGGAACCATGACGCCGCACCAGATCGCCGTGACCTTGCCCGGCTCGACCTTCGCGTCGTGGTGAAACGGCCGCCTCATCCAATCGACGCCGTCCGTCGTGACGCAATCGAACGCTGCGGACTTGATGGTGGCATTCGCTGCTGCCGTGAAGGTCGAGAAACGCACCCGTGCCGACTGCGCGCCGGCCACACCCCAAAGCCCAAGCTGAAAGGCGTAATACTCATCCCGCAACGCAGGACCGAGTGCCGCGGCCGGTCCGGTCCGCGTCGCCCAGGTGGCCGGAATGTCGTCATGCATCTTGATCGGGTTGGCGCGACTCTCGACAAATACCATGAACGGTTGACCCGGACCCACGCGACGACGCGCCGCGGCAACCTCCGATACCGTGGCAGTGACCTGCATTGGCCAGCGCTGCGACAACGAATCGACGGCCTCGAAGGCGATCACCGTAGCGCGCGGCAGCGTTGCCGCATTGCTTCGCGTCGACGAAAGCCAGGCACTGATCGCCGTGGAGTCGGGCCGGGGGTACGTCACTCGGGGATAGTTTGATCGGACGCTGCCGGCATACGGCAGGTAGTAGATGTTGTAGTCACCCGCTCCGCGCACTGGTTCAAATGCGACGTCACCGGAATCACGACCGATCCGCAACGCGACCACGTTCATGATGCGCACGCCGCGATCATCGGTGACGATCAATCGCTTCGCTTCAGGCATTGTGTCGCGACGCCGCCAGGCGATCACGGCGCGCGCCGCAGCGCCCGGTGCGGCCACGTGCACAACCACCCGCTGATTGCCGAGTGAATCGGGGTTCCAGGAACCGAGACGCCATGGGACGTCCTGAGCGGAGGCATGGAACGCGACGGCGAACAGGGCGCCGAGACAGGCAAAGGCGAGTCGTTTGGCCATGCATCAACAATAGCGCCCCGCTAGTTTCGACAAGTCGCTTGTCCCCTGTTCCGGAGCGCGCTTGACCGACACCTCCCGAGACGCGGCGCCCGTCGTCCTCCTGGTCCTCGATGGCTGGGGCTGGCGCGAGGAAATCACGGGCAACGCCATCGCCATGGCGCATACGCCGAACTGGGATCGCCTGCTCGCCAGCGCGCCACGCACCCTGCTCGACGCCAGCGGACTTGCCGTCGGGCTCCCCGCCGGCCAGATGGGCAACAGCGAGGTCGGCCACCTCAACCTCGGCGCCGGTCGCGTTGTGCCGCAGGATCTGGTCCGCATCAACCAGAGCATCGAGCGTGGCGACTTCTTCGCCCTCCCCGCACTCGCCGAGGTGGCTGCTCACGCGCGTCGCACCGGTGGAACGGTGCACCTCATCGGATTGCTCGGGCCCGGCGGCGTGCATGCCATTGACGCGCACCTGATCGCAACCATTACGGCGTTCGTGCGCCTCGATGTTCCGCGAATCGCCATTCACGGATTTCTCGATGGACGCGATTCGCCGCCCAAGTCGGCGGCGGCGGTGGTTGAAAAACTTACCGCCGACATCGCACGCGTCGGCGGCGGACGCACGGTGATCGCGTCGCTCACCGGTCGCTACTTCGCGATGGATCGCGACAAGCGGTGGGAGCGAGTGAAACTGGCATACGACGCGTTGGTGCACGGCGTTGGTACTCCGGTCACCGATCCCGTCGCCGGAATTCGCGCAGCGTATGAACTCGACGAAACCGATGAATTCGTCAAGCCGCTGGTGATTGCACAACACGGCGCGCCGGTTGCGAAGATGAAATCGGGCGATGCCATCTTCTGCTTCAACTATCGCTCTGATCGCATGCGCCAGATCATCTCGGCGCTCGCACTCCCGGGGTTCACTGGTTTTCCGGACAGCGAACGCCCGGAGCTGATGGCCGCGACGATGACGCAGTACGACCAGACCTTTCCGTTCTCACTTGCCTACCCGCCGTTTTCGATGGCGCGCATCCTTGCCGAGGTGTTGAGTGGAGCGGGCCGGCGCCAGTTTCGAACTGCCGAAACGGAGAAGTATCCGCACGTCACCTACTTCTTCAACGGCGGCAATGAACCGCCTTGGCCTGGCGAGGAGCGAGAACTCGTACCGTCGGCGAAGGTCGCGACCTATGACCTCCAACCCGAGATGAGTGCCGCAGGAATTACCGATGTGCTTTGCGAAGCGATGCGTCACGGCAAGCGCGAGTTTTTTCTGGCGAACTTTGCCAACGCCGATATGGTGGGTCACACCGGCGTATTGCCAGCCGTCATCAAGGCAGTCGAGGCGGTGGATGAGTCACTCGGACGGATCCTGGCCACCGCCGAGTCCGCCGGTGCGCGGGTCCTCGTCACCGCCGATCATGGCAACGCCGAGCAGATGCTTGATCCGGCCACGGGCGGCCCGCACACATTTCACACCACGAATCCCGTCCCATTTGTCACATTTGGTGCCCGCCACACGTTGCACTCTGGAGGTGCCCTGTGTGATGTCGCGCCGACCGTTCTCGCCTTGCTCGGCCTGCAGCAGCCTGCCGAGATGACCGGGCATTCCTTGCTGCACGGATAGATTGGTGTCATGCGATTTCCTCTGATCGTCGTCCTCGTGGTGGCACCGACCGTTTCTGCAGCTGCCCAGGTTGGCTACATGCCGACCGCGTCGCCGTTTCGCGAGATCGAGCACGGCTCGTACCTTGAGCTGAGCGCTGGCCGCGTACTCGGCGGCGGCGGCACGCTGAACCTCGGGCCGCGCGATGGAGTCTCCGAAGGTGTGCGCTGGGTGTTGCGCGGCAAGAACACGCTGACGTTTTCGCTTGGACTCTGGACCGCCAACACCAAGCGAAGTCAGATCGACGCCGATGATTCGGTTGCCACGCGCGAGAAGGGGCTGGTCGACCACCGGCTCATCGGCATCGAATTCGGCGCTCAACTCAATCTCACTGGCGGAAAGACCTGGCACGGATTGGCGCCGTTCGCCGAATTCGGTCTTGGACTCGTGCATGGCCAGGCGTCGCCGGCAAGCGACACCTCCGGCTACACGTTCGGCACCAAGGTGTATTTCGCGCCCGGCCTGGGGACGCGCCTGTTTGCCGGTCAGCGATTGTACCTCAAGCTCGACGCTCGCGCGCTCATCTGGAAGTTGGACTATCCATTGTCGTACAGTCAGGAACCGGCGAAGCAGCCGGGCACGTCGGCAAATCCCAACGCCGTCAATCCCACCGGGCTTGCCGGACAGTACACCATCACTCCCGAATTCCGGCTCGGTATCGGTATCGTGTTGTGAAGGGTCAAGCGCAGTGTTCCCTGACCCGGGCCATTGCGCTGCATGCGACGCATCATTTCCCGGCAGGCGGCCCTCGGGACCCGCATGGTCACCTGTACCGTATTGAAGTGACGGTTGGCGCCGTTGTCGATCGGGCACAGCGCAGTGTGATTGACCTTGCGACGCTTGACGCCATTCTGACGCGCGATATCGCACAACCGCTCGCTGGACGCGATCTTAATGCAGCGATCCCTGAATTTGCCTCGGGAGATCAGCTGCCAACATGCGAGGCACTGGCCGCGTGGTGCTGGCGTACCATCGCTCCGCAACTTCCGTCCGGCGCCGCGCTGGAACGAGTCCGGGTGGCAGAGGACGCCACGCTCTGGGCTGACTGCACGGGCGCAGATTGATTCTCACAGGTCTTGCGAGGAACACGTGATCGAACACCTGAGCGACAAGGCGCGCATCATCGGAATCGGGTTGGCGATCGCGGCGGCATCCGCCTCGCGAGTTCAGGCGCAAACCAACGATGAAGCCCGGCTGACGATCGGCATCGCTGGCGGATTCCTCGGTTCGTCAAAGCTATGGGACGTGCCGAACCAGCCGATCTATTCTCAGTTCAACGAGCCGGACATTTTCCATCTCCACCGGGAGATGCACTCCGATATCACGATCAGCGCCCACGCCACCTACTTTCCTGGTCCACACTTCGGCTTCACCGCCGAGTTCACATTCCTCGGCCTTGGCACGACCGACGCCTGCACCGTCGTTCACGACAACGGCAACGTGGAACTCCTGGACGTCTGCTCGGCGCTCGAGGGAACGCTCGGCTCCGCATCGACCACAGTGGTCCACGCCGGCATGGTGTATCGACCGCTGACTCGCTCCTTTCTCCAGCCGTACCTCAAGGCCAGTGCGGGAATCGCGTTCACGCCGAGCAGCACGGTCGCATTGCAATCCACCTACGGACACGTTGGTGATACCGCGCTCTTCATGACGATCTACAAGGACGACGACTGGAAGGCGATGCGACCTTCGTGGACCCTTGGCTTCGGCCTCAGTACGGCACCGAGTTCCGGCTACCAGATTCACGTCGAGGTGCGCGAGACGTGGTTGGCGCTCGGCGTGGTCAACGGGCCAACGTACGGGCAAGGGTTCGTGCCAGACCATTCGTCGGCGCTGAAAGGGTATCCGAGCATTCTCGTTGGTTTCGACGTCGTGCTCGCCCGACAGCGCGGTCGGCGCTACTGAGCTGATGCGGGTCCTGTCGGCTGCCGACGCCGCGCGGGAAATCACCGCCGCCGTAGCGATCCAGCCTTCGCTGCGCATGCCGCTCGTCGACGCGAACGGCCACGTGCTCGCCGAAGACGTCATGGCTGCCGTGCCCCTGCCGCCCTGGACCAACGCCGGCATGGATGGCTATGCGGTACGCGCCGAAGACATTCGCGGCGCCACGGCCAGCACACCAATCCAGCTCCAGATCATCGACGCAATCGCCGCGGGTGCGACGCCTCGGGCGCCGATCGGTCGCGGTGAAGCGGCTCGCATCTTCACTGGAGCCGCTGTGCCCGATGGCGCCGATTCGGTCGTGCGACAGGAAGACACCGAGCAGAGCGGCACCACTGTCAGTGTGCAGCGTGACCGCGATGCCGGTGGCAATGTGCGTCGCGCCGGCGCCGACCTGGCGCGCGGCGCGCTCACCTTCCCCGCGGGCACCGTGCTGGGGCCACACCAGATTGCCGTGCTCGCCGCCCTCGGTGTCGCGCATCCAGTGGTGCACCGTCGCCCACGTGTCGGTGTGCTGACGAGTGGCGACGAACTGGTGCCGCTCGATCGTCCCGATGAGATCACCTCTGGAGCCGGACTCGGCGACGCCAACGGCCCCGCGCTTGCCGTGCTGGTGAGCCAGGCCGGGGCGATTGCCGTTCCGCTTGGTATCGCCCGCGACGATGCCGCCGAACTTGAACGAACGGTGCGCTCCGCTGACGATGTGGACCTGCTGATCACCGCGGGCGGGGTGAGCGTCGGCGATCATGATCATGTCCGATCTGTGATGCAGCGCTGCGGCGTGCGGCAACTGTTCGACCGGGTTCGGGTGCGGCCGGGTGGTCCTGCAACGTTCGGTCTCTTTCCCGATGGACGCGCCTGGCTTGCCCTTCCCGGCAATCCGGTCAGCGCGATGGTGACGTTCGAGCTCTTCGGTCGCCCGGCGATTCGCGCCATGGGCGGTCATCGAGTCACCGAGCGGCGACAATTTCAGGCACAGCTTGGCGATGACGTTCGCCGCGACGCGACACTCGATCAGTACGTCCGCTGCACGTTCGAGTGGCCCGTTGGTGAAACCGCTCCGTTGGCGAGACTCACCGGCCCGCAAGGTTCTGGCATGCTGATGTCGATCGCTCGCGCGGACGGCCTGGCGATCATCCCGGCAGGTGACGGCGTGTTGCCTGCGGGCGCCAGCGTGACCGTGATGACATTCGACTGATGCACCACCCGGCAGCGAGCTGGCTGGCCTTCGGCGCGGTGATGGTGCTGCTGCTTGGCATGGAACTCGGTGTCATCAGTCGGGTCCGGACACCGACGATCCGACAGGCTGCCTGGTGGAGCGCCGTGGTCATTGCGTTTGCCGCAATCTTCGGCGCAGTGCTCTTCGCCATCGAGGGTCACGCTGCCGCACTGCAATTCGCGACCGGCTATGTCGTTGAGTTTTCGCTCTCCGTCGACAACCTGCTCGTCTTCATCATGATCCTGCAGTACTTCGCCGTGCCGCCTGCCCTGCATCCCGTCGCGCTGAAGTGGGGCATTCTCGGCGCGATCGTGATGCGAGGCCTCATGATCGGTGGCGGCGCCGTAGTGCTCCGCGAATTGGAGTGGGTGATCTACCTCCTTGGTGCGCTGCTGATCATTACAGGGATCAGGATGCTGGCACGCCCGGTTGAAGTCACAGTGCGCGTCGAGAGCAATCCGCTGCTGCGCGCCGCGCGACGCGTGTTGCCGCTCAGCGACGATTTTTCCGGCCCTGCGTTCTTCGTGCGGCACGCAGGAAAGCTGGTTGCCACGCCGCTGTTGTTGGTGGTGCTGGCGATCGAGTGGACCGACCTGATGTTCGCGACCGATTCGATTCCCGCAATCTTTGCGATCACCCGCGACCCATTCCTGATCTATACGTCGAACATCCTCGCCATCGTGGGATTGCGCGCGCTGTATTTCGTGCTCGCCGCAATGATTGGGCGCTTTGCCTACCTGGGCGTTGGCGTCGGGACGGTGCTGATACTTGTCGGCGGCAAGATGCTGGCGGGACACTGGTTGACAGTGCCGACTGGAGTAACGCTACTTGGCGTTGTGCTGGTGCTTGGGGTGTCGGTGGTGGCTTCACTCATTGCGGAGAAACGCCGGTAGCGATCGCTACGACGGCCCCTGGATCCGGTTGCGCCCGGCGTTTTTTGCCTCGTAGAGGCGGGCGTCCGCCACATCGAGCATTTCATCGACCGTCTTGCCATCGTCATCCCAACATGCCACCCCGATCGACACCGTGAGTTTTTCGCGACCACCCTTGGGCAACCGGACTTCCTGCAGCGCGATATGCACCCGGATTTCTTCGAGCTTCTCGAGACCGCGAGTCAAGCCGGTTCCCGGCAGCACGATCAGAAACTCCTCTCCGCCGTAGCGCGCGATGGTGTCGGTGCGACGCAGCTTGCCCCGGATTGCCGATGCAACGTGCTTGAGCGCCGCGTCACCGGCGGCATGACCGTGGCTGTCGTTGAACAACTTGAAGTGGTCGACATCGAGCATGCCGATCACCAGCGCCGAGTCGCTGCGGGCCGTCCGCAGCACTTCGTTGGTGAGATACTCCTCGGCATAGGCACGGTTGAACAGGCCGGTGAGCCGATCGCCGGTACTCAGGTGGCGAAGGCGTTGCGCGCGGCGCACCAGTTCCAGCGCAACAAACGTCATGCAGAGTAGCACGATGGCGCGCGAGATCTGGCTCGACCATGAGAAATCACCGTAGAACTGCGAGTCCGGCTCGAGCCCCCGACCTCGCGCCGTGGCCGAAACCAGCCACGACAATCCGAGATGCTCAACAATGGCGGTCAACCCGGCAATCGCGGTGACCCGGGCATCGTACCGGAGCGCCGAGGCACCGATCGAAAGGAAGTAACACTCGAACAACACCCGCGAATTACTGGTCACCAGCGGCGCATTGGCGATCCAGTACACCAATAATCCAGCCGACACCAGCGACACATCGACGATGGCAGACACGACCGACACCTGAGACGTATACGGCGTCGCGCGAACGATGTACGCGAGGGCGAATGCCACGAGCATCGCCGAGACGGCGACGCCGAGGCCAATGAAATTGGTATTGGGATTGCGACCGAACACCAACGCCAGGAGCGGTGAGATCACCAGCAACACGGTGATGAAAACCCGCATACGCGCCACGAGTAACTCACCGTCGCGTGCCGCGTCGGCGAGAATATCATCGGGCGGCTTGGTCAGCCATGACCAGAGGCGGCGACCCGGGGATTCCGTCAGGATGGCGTTCACATCAACCGGTATTTCGGGCCACTGCCGCCTTCGCGTGGCGTCCATCGTGGTCCGACCACGTCCGTGGCCTTGCAATCCACGCAATTGGGCGGATTGACCCGCAGCGCGTCGCCGTCACGCTCATACACGCCGGCTGGGCACAGATGGGCGTAGAAATCCGCAACGTCGCCAGAGATATCCTGACCCACGATCAGGTGTGA
>JANYCP010000121.1 GCA_025360265.1 Gemmatimonadota bacterium | reverse complement strand
CACCGCGACGACATCGCGTCCGGCGAGGAGGGCATCGTCGGTGACCAGCAGCAGGCGCAGCGTGGCGGCTAGATTCTCGCGCATGGGTACTTCAAGATGACATGGGCGACCGTTTCCGCGCGCGGCGCCAAGCGCTGGGCCACTGGTCACCCATGGATCTACCGCAGCGACGTCGAGTCAAATCCCGCGACGCCGGGCATCGTTCCGGTGCGCGATGCTCGCGGCAAGTTTCTCGGCCAGGCCCTCTGCTCGCCCAAGTCCGAGATCCGTCTCCGGCTGCTCGAGCGAACCGAGTCGCCAATCGATGCCGCGTGGTGGGTCACGCAGCTGACGCGATGCCGCGACCGCAGGCGTGCCATCGACGCCAATGCCTGGCGCGCCGTCCACGCCGAAGGGGATGGCCTCCCGGCACTGATCGTCGATCGCTACGATCGTTGGCTGGTGGTCCAGTTGCTCTCGGCCGCACTGGAGACACAGCGCGCTCTGATCCTCGCCGCGTTGCAGGAGACGTTCTCACCCGAAGGGATTCTGTTGCGCCACGATGTCCCGACCCGCAAGCTCGAGGGGTTGGACAGTGCCGTCGAGCTGGCGAGCGGTGACGTGCCGAAGCAGATCGAGGTACGCGAAGGCACGGTTCGCTGGATTGCGGCACCGTGGACCGGGCAGAAGACTGGAGCGTTCCTCGATCAGCGTGACAACCGCGCCCTCGCAGGCACACTGGTGCCGACTGGAGGCACTGCGCTCGACTGCTTCACCTATCATGGCTCCTTCGCGCTGCATCTGGCGGCAAGAGCCGTGCAGGTCACAGCGGTCGATAGCAGCGTAGAGGCGCTGGCCCGGGGCGCGGAGAACGCCGCATTGAACCAGCGGCAGAACATCGACTGGGTCGCTGGTGACGCGTTTGATGTCCTGCCGGCATGGGGGAAAGCGCGGCGGACGTTCGACGTCGTCGTGGTGGATCCGCCCGCGTTCGCCAAGAGCCGGGCCAATATCCCGGCCGCGCTGCGTGGCTATCACGAGATCAACCGGCGGGCGATGCAGCTGGTTGCCCCCGGTGGATGGCTCCTGTCTGCTAGCTGCTCGTTTCACATCCAGCGACCGCAATTCATGGAGATGATTGCGAATGCGGCGGCTGGAACCGGCAGGCGCTTCACGATTCATCGAATTCTGGGGGCCGGCGTCGATCATCCAGAGGTGGTGACGATTCCGGAGACGGGGTATTTGAAAGGGGTCGTGCTCAGGGCAGAGTGACGTCGCATGTTGACGTAGCGCCACAAATTCACGACTTTGCGTGCATGCTTTCCGCGCAGCAACTGCTCAGCACGGCCCCGAAGCGCCGCCAGCTTCGTTCACTGCGCCAGCAGTATGACCTCTACATCATGGACCGGATCGAGCACTACAAGAACTCAATCTCGCGCGAAGAGCTCCTGCGCCAGGCCGACGAGGCGATGGTCGACCTGCGTGGCGACGAACAATTCCTGCTCACCGAAGTGCTTGCCCAGACAGCGGTCGACGAATTCATCAAGAAGCGGCTCGGCATCCGCGGCTTCGAGAGCTGGCGGAAATCGTACCCCAAGCTGCGGGCTGCCCAGCGCGATCCGACGCATTGGGGTCTCGACGCAAACCATCTGGTCGCCGGTCTCGCACCTCGCATCGAACCCGGCGACGCCGTGTTGGTTGTTGGTTGTGGTGCCGAAGCGTGCGCATATCTGCTCGCCGCGCACGATGGCGTCGTGACCTTCCTCGACCGCGACTTCGGGGTCGTCGAGCGTGCCGAACACCGGATCGCACTCGAGTCGTTGTCATCAACCTTCGAGGCAGTATGCGTCCAGTTCGGTCAGTGGCTGCCGTGCATCAGCGGCCGATTTGAACTGGTGGTGGTCGATGCCGGTACGCTTTCGTCGCTCAAGCCGAACGAGCGCCGGGTGCTTTTGGCGGAACTGCAGGCCCTCACTGCGCCGGGAGGTCTGCACGCGCTGGTGCCGGATTCACTGGGCAGCGGGCCGGAGGGGCTCGCCGGACATTACGCTGCATGGCAGCGGGAGTCGGTGCCGCAGTCGGGGCGCCGGACGCGTGGGACACAATCCCGGGGCGCACTCTTCGTCAATCCGCCTGGTGTGATCCCGGACCGACGCCAAGACGTACGGGCGTAAAAAAAGCTCGGGCCGGCGACTGGCCGGCCCGAGCTTTTTGCGAGCAGAAGAAAAACTACTTCTTCTTGCCACGCTTTGCGGTCTTCTTCGCGCCGCGCTTCGCGGCCTTCTTGCCGCGCTTTGCGGCCTTCTTACGAGCTGCCATTGGAGCCTCCCTGAAGAGTTGGTTGCGTGAGTCATCGTCGTACGCGCGATGATCACGGCGATGAACCCAGCACCAGGTGCGGAGTAGCATCGGCATATACAAGATCGAAAATTTCCTGCAAGGCGCAATACCCCCCCGCAAGTGGAAGCGCCATGGGTGTACAGAGTTACCGAGCCGAAGGGAGGCGCCAGGAGACAACTCATCGGCATTTTTCGTTGGCGACACAACGCGAAGCATCGAATGCGTGCGCACGATGCACACGCAATCATTTGTGGTAACTCAGACTATCAACCGCGCTACAAATCAGTCGTGGTGCATATTTGCGCACGATGCTATTTGAAAGCGCACGCGTGGCGGAACATCTATGGCACAATCGTCGAGGAGTGCGCGACATGCGGGACAATCAGTCGCGAATCATCGCGGGACCGTGAAAAAATCAACGGCGTCGACCCGAAAACGACCCGACGACGTCAATCCGTTAAAACCCCACGAAACGGTTTTTCATACTGATCGGCGGTTATCGGTGCGTTGGTGAGAGGGGCGCAGAGGCTGCGCCCCTGCAGCTGGGTTTCGCTTTCGGGGTAGTTCCTCACGACCCACGACTAACGACTCACGACTCACTTATTATTCCCGCCGCACTCCAATCCCAGGCATCACATGCGTGCACTTATCAAGTCCGCTCCCGGTGTCGGCATGGATCTGGTCGATCGACCGGTTCCTTCATTCGGCACCAGAGACATTCTGATCAAGGTGCATCACGCCGGCGTCTGCGGCACTGACCTGCACATATGGGAGTGGGATGCGTGGGCGGCCGGTCGACTGAAGCCACCGGTGGTGATCGGCCATGAGTTCGCTGGTGAGATCGCCGACCTCGGCGCCGAGACCCGGACCGAGGGGCTCTTCAAGGTGGGTGATCTCGTCACCGCCGAAGGGCACGTCATCTGTGGACACTGCGTCCCCTGCCGTACCGGCAACGGCCACCTCTGTGTCCGCACGTCGATCATCGGTGTGGACCGCGACGGTGCGTTCGCCGAGTATATCGCGATGCCAGCCTCCAACGTCATGCACCTCGATGGTATTCCCACGGAGATCGGTGCCATCATGGATCCGATCGGCAACGCAGTGCATACCGCGCTCGAGGGTGGTGACGTGGCGGGCAGCACCGTCCTCGTCCTTGGCTGCGGTCCGATCGGCTGCTTCGCTGTGGGTGTGCTCCGGGCGGCTGGTGCTTCGCTGGTCATCGCGTCCGACTTCAACGACACCCGACGCGCGTTGGCCACCAAGATGGGGGCGCACCATGCCCTCCATCCCCAGCACGATGACGTGGTGGCACGAGCGCGCGAACTCACCGGCGGCATCGGTGTCGATCTGGTCTGTGAGATGAGCGGTCACCCGGCCGGGCACGCGACGGCGTTTGCCGCGGCGCGCCCCGGTGGCCGCGTCAACCTCCTTGGCACGCCGAGCCGCACGACCGAAGTCGACTTTGCGCGTGACGTCATCTTCAAGGGGCTGACG
>JANYCP010000118.1 GCA_025360265.1 Gemmatimonadota bacterium | reverse complement strand
GTCGTTGTCGGCAGCGGGTACTATCGTCAGGACGCTCCGTGGCCTGGCCAACGGGCGAGTCTCCACCAATCAGGTGGGCGGGCCAATCCTGATCGGGCAGATGGCAGCGCAGGAAGCACGGGCAGGAATCCAGCCGTTGCTCGCGTTCATTGCGCTGATTTCGATCAACCTTGCCGTGGTCAACCTGCTGCCGATTCCGGTGCTCGATGGTGGGGCGTTTCTCTTCCTGCTGGTGGAAGGGATCATTCGCCGTCCGTTGCCAAGCCGGGTGCGCGAGATCCTCTCGATGGCGGGGCTGGCGATCATTGTGCTGCTGATGTTTATCGCCTTCAAGAATGATATTCTGCGGCTCTTCCGAGGCTAGCGGTCGAGCAGGTAGTCGATGACGTCATTCGCCGAGTAGTTGGTCCGGCCGTTCAGAAATGACCCAATGGACGGGAGATCGTCGCCGCTGGTGATCAGCGGTGGCTCGAAGCTTCCGTTCTCCCGGCGCTGTGGAATGCCAACGTTCGCCATTAGCGCATTGCAGAGGCAGCGTCGTCCAACGGTTTCTTCCAGTGAACCACCCTTCGCCAGATACGCATCGACTGGTTCTGCGGCGCAGCGGTAATTTATGCGGCCGCCTTCCTCCTGAAATGCCACGCGCAAATAGCCGAGATCGCAAACGCGTTCACGCGGCACGGCGGCGGCCGGATTGCCCGGCCAGTCGACCACCTTGAACGGGTATCCGGTGGGAGAAGCGTTGGGATCGGTCAGCACACTCACCTCGCCGCGTGCGGCGCTGACGAGCACCGAGTGCCGCAGCTCAGCATCGAGCCCAGATTCATCCGAATAGGCGAAAAGTGTTCCGACCTGGATACCAGTTGCTCCGGCGGCTCGCGCCGAGCGCAGTGCGTGCGGATTGCCGGTGCCGCCGGCAACCCAGAACGGCAGCCCAAGTGCCGCGATCTCGCCCAGATCAACTTCATCGCGCGCACCGTACACCGGCTCACCGCGCTCATTATACGTCGGCGCCCCGCGGGGCGGGGCATTGTGACCGCCGGCGGTTGGTCCCTCAATAATGAATCCGTCGATGCCGCCCCGGCCCTTGTGCGCCAGCAGCGTCGCGAGCGAATTGCTCGCTACGATCGGGAGAAACCGTGGTCGCGTCAGCGGCGCGGGCAACGCGTCCCAGAACTGTGCTGGATCAAGCGTGATATGAATCGGAGCGCTTGTTGGGACACCAACTGCATCGAGCCTGAGCGTGGCGAGCTGGTGCTGGCTCAGCGCCTCGAGCACGGCCGGAATCTCGCGCGGAATCCCTGCACCCATCAGGACATACCCCACGCCCGCCAGCATCGCACCATACAGCGTGGCCATGTTCGGGCGCTGCACCTTGGTCAGGAGGTTGATCCCGACCGGATTATCGTGACCTTCGCGCGCAAGGTAGACCTCAGCGAAGGCAGCGAGCGCGGTGAGCGCCTCGCGCGAAGTCGACGCTACCCGTCGGTACATCGGCAACATGAGGTACGGTGTGCCGGTGGGTCGACCGTCGGGGCGGAAGTACTTCTTCAGGACCCGCTCAGCCACTGCCGGGATCGGAAACGCCGTCATGGCGCGCCGCAGGTGTCCACCGACGTCGCCATCCTGCAAGCGGCGAATGAACACCGTGTCGAGGCCGGTGCCGGAGACGACGCCGAGTTGTCCGCGCTGCGATACTGCACGGGCGAGGCGCCAGTCGGACACTGCGACGCCCATGCCACCCTGGATGATGAGCGGGAGTGTCGCATGCGAGTTGCTCATATCAGCGCCCAGAACGATCTCCGATTTGTCGCGTCAATTGTGCATACACGGTAGTCCCCGACGTGGCCACCACGTCGATGCGCCAGCCGTGTTCCGTGAGAATCGATGATAACAGATCGGAGTACGCAGGAAGGAGAACATTAAGCTTTGATAATGTTGAATCGCCCGTGATCCGTTCAATCAGCCGATGCAACGGCTCCGGAGCAGGGAGGTCGCGCAGGTCCCACGCGTCATCCGTCGGTAGCGGCAGATCTTCCATGAGAGGTGCGGGTGGCGCCAGGTCGCCGCGCCAGAACCAGGAAGACCAGTCGTCGTCGGCGAATCGCTCCGAGTGATGCTCGAAGCCAAGGCGGCCGAGCACGCTGAACAGTGGCGTTGGTTGAAACGGTGCGCGCAAATGCAGCACCGATCCACTCGGCAGCGAATGGACAACAGCGAGAATGCGTGTGAGCGGCTCGCGCCCAGCGCGAAAATCGTCGCGCACATCGAGGTCGACAACGAGCGACGGATCGAAGGCGGGGAGCGTTGGCGGCGTCGGCCGTTGGGGAGGAGTCACGCCCTGAACATGTCTGCGTCTGGGCGATGGCGATGTGACGGATGTCTCAGCCGCCGCCATCCCTGGCCCAGGTGCGGAGCCGATCGGTGTTCGCCAGCGTGAACCGGGTGCCGGTTTTTTTGCGGATCAGGCCGCGCTTGGTGAGTTGCTTCATGGCGCGCGAGACCGATTCGCGGGCGGTGCCGAGCTCAGCGGCGAGTTCCTCCTGCGTGCGTTCGAGGTCCAGCTCGACCCCCTCGCCCGCCACCTGGCCGTGCCGGTCGCCGTAGTCCGCGAGCAGCATGG
>JANYCP010000088.1 GCA_025360265.1 Gemmatimonadota bacterium | reverse complement strand
GCGGCAAGTCGGCGCGCATCGACTCGATCTTCAACGGCGCCGACGACGATGGCTCCGGCAGCGTGAGCGTGCTGGAAATCGCGCAGTATCTGGCATCCCTGAAGGTGAAGCCGAAGCGTTCGATCCTTTTTGTGTGGCATGTGGGCGAGGAACGCGGACTCTGGGGATCGCATTACTTCGCCGAACATCCGACCGTTCCGCGCGAAAATATCGTGGCTGAGTTGAACATCGACATGGTCGGTCGCGGTACGGCCGCCGACGAAACCGGCAACACCATTGACGGCAAGAAGCTGCACGGCGGCCTCGGATACCTGCAGGCCGTTGGCTCGCGTCGTCTCTCCACCGAGCTCGGCGAGCTGGTCGAATCGGTGAACAAGGCGGGCAAGCACGGCATCAAGTTCGACTACGCGATGGACGCCAACGGTCATCCGCAGAACATCTACTGCCGCAGCGATCACGCCGAGTATGCCCGCTGGGGCATCCCGATCGCGTTCTTCACGACCGGCGGACATGCGGACTACCATCAACTCACCGATGAAGCGCAGTACATCGACTACACGAAGATGGCGCAGATTGACAACTTCATTGCCGATCTGGCGATCCACGTGGCCGGCCTCGATCACCGCGTTGCGGTCGATCATCCGAAGCCGGATCCGAACGCGCAGTGTGTGCAATGAGCGAGTTCATGCGCAGTCTGTTGTTCGCCACCGCGCACTGGTGCGGTGGTTCCCTGGGTGCCGCGATTTTCGTCGTGTCGTTCGTGGTGCGGCTGGCGATGATGCCGCTCGCGTTGCACATGGCTCGCAGCGCGCGGAAGCAGGCGGTGATCCTCAAGTCGATCGCCCCGAGATTGGAGGCGATCAAGTCGCAACACGCCAGCGATCCCGCTGCACTCTGGACGGCGACCCGTGCGGTGCATCGCGAAGTGGGCTATCAGCCGTTCTCAGTCGTTGGCTTGCTTGGCATTCTGGTGCAGTGGCCACTGATGGCCGCGCTCTTCGGTGCGGTGCGCAAGGGACTTGGCGCCAAGGTGCGCTTCCTCTGGGTGGCCGATCTCGCCCGACCGGATCGGTGGTTGGTGGCAATCGCCACGCTGATGGCGGCAGGTGCCACGGCCGCGATGGTGCCGGCGGGAAGCTCGCGGGCCATGACGCAATCCATGGTTGCGCTGACGAGCGTCATGACCTTTGGGTTTCTCTGGTTCGCGTCAAGTGCGATCGCGATTTCGTACGGTGCGGGGTCGGTGGCGGGAATGCTCCAGGGATGGTTGATGCGGCGGGAGGTCGTGCGGGAGGCATAACACCAGTATCCCCTCGTCCTGAGCGCAGCGGCCTGTCCCGAGCAACCCGAGGGAAGGGACCTCCAGGGCCCGTAGCGAGACGGATTCCGGAGGTCCCTCGCTGCGCTCAGGACGAGAGTGGCATCATGACTCACGCCCCGGATCCTGCCTCACGCTCCCGATGAGCTAGTCCATCACGTCATTGGCAGGCCACCGAGCCCGCACTCGAAGTCAGAGCGACCTCATACACCGCTGGACCGTACAGGGTTAACGACTGTCCCAAGGTCGGCCAGTTCGTGATGTCGTACTGCGGCTCGATCGACAAGCGATAGTTGCCAAATGGCAGATTCGCGATCGTGATCGTGCTATCCCGAGCCACAATGGTTGCGAGGTTGACCATCATTGTGCCGGGCGCCGACCGGAGCTGGGGTAGCACGCGGTAGTGCGACGCATCAGGGATCGGCCGCCAGAACACGCTGATCGTTGATGGGCTGCTTTGCTTGCAGGTAATGCGTCCCGGTTTCAGTACACTGGTGCCAACCCCAGCCGTCGCGGGAAAAAGCGATGATCTTGGCGTGGCGGTAATAACGACGTTGGTGGTGTCGGTCCCCTGCCATCTTTCTGGCCCGACCTGGTGCAGCGCGACGACGCGCAGAAACAGCGGCACGTCGGGCGGCAACCGCCGAAGCGTGTCGACCACACTTTCGAATTCTCGATCAGTGAACCATGGCCCTGCGAGCGCGGTCGCGCGCTGCACCCGGTATCGGTGCTCGACCGCGGAGGGTGCCCACTGAACGATGATCGACTGCAGGAAGCCACCATATGATTTCAAATAAGCACCAGCAACCAGGCTGGTGCGAAATGGCGCCTGCGCCTGCGCGCTCCCGACGATCGGGAGGCCGAGGGCGCCAAGGGTCACCAACACACGACCAGCAGCTTTAATTGCCATGCCTAGACGCTCCATGAGTAAGTGCAGCTCGTGCCGCACGTCAGTTCTTCACCAGCTCGACGCGCCGATTGGTCTGGCGCCCTTCCGGCGTGCTGTTCGGTACCGACGGCCTGGACGAACCAAAGCCATGCGTGATCAGTCGCGACGCCTCAACGTGATAGTCCTTCACCAGCGCGGTCTTGACGGCTGCCGCACGCCGCTCGCTCAACGCCAGGTTGGTGGCATCGGCACCGACATTGTCGGTGTGCCCCTCGATGGTGAGCTTGAGATCGGGATGCAGCGAAAGCATCTCGCCGATCAGTTTCAGGGTCGGTACCGACTCATCGCGCAGGTGATCGGAGCCGGTGTCGAAGAGGAGTCCGTGCGTCGCCACTCGGCCGCTCGCCGCGATCGCATCGTACAGTGTCTTGCCGCCGGCGGCGATCCGGATATTGGTGAGCAACATCGGCATCCCTTCGGAACCAGGAAGATCGAGCTGGATCCGGTCCGAGCGGCCGACATCGATGGCCGGGGCATTCGCCACACGCTTGCCGTTGACGTACACCTTCACGTGACGGCCATCCACCATTGCGCGGGCATGGAAGAATTTCGACTCCACATCTTCCCCGGGCCCGGCGGTCGAGACCATTCCCTGGCCGCGTACACCGCTCTCGCTCGGGTTGAATTCGAGCGTGCCGAACTTGTCGGCGTCTTCCGGCGCGACAAACGTCACACGCGCGATACCGCCCGATGACACCATCAAGTCGAACTCGATCGTGAAGCGCTGCGGCAGGACCGCGGCGAGTGGGATGCTGATCCTGCCACCTGAGGTGCTGCGCAAGTAACGGATGTCGTTTACGGTGGCGACTTCCCAGTCACCGTACTTGAGCTCGAACCGCTTGGGAAACTCGCCGACCCGATCGTTGGTGAAATCCTCGGCGAACAGCACGCTGTCCCCGGGGACAAAGTCGTAGTTCACCCAGACCTTGGTAGCTGGTGCCCCACCATCGTTGCTGCCGCCAGCACTCCCTCCCCCAGCTTGGGCAGCCGTGAGCTTGGCGGCCGGGATGTAGGGCTGGCTCGCCAGCGGATTCCCTTTATCGTCGGTCAGGATCACCACCTGACCGGCGTCCTGCGCCTTCTTGATACACCCCTTGTTGGTGACCGGGCATCGGATAGCGCCATCAATCCGGTCGAAATTCACGATCGCCGCAGAATCCGCCTTGGCGCCGGCGTGGTCCACCACGCTCTGCTTGACGCGATCGATAATGGACTGGGCCGTGGCCGGCCGGGTGGACAGAGCCATCGTGAGGATGGCGATGGTGGAACTCAGGCGCGGCATGAGGACTCCAGGGCGGGCCGGAATCAGGGGGATTCGCAGCATCACCGCGCAAAGCTAGGAGGCGATGTCATCCTGCTCTCAACAATGTCAACACGTTGATATGACAGCATTTGCGCTACGGGTCCCGGGAGGCTACGGTTCGCCGTGGCTCGCTTCCATCTCGTCACCCTGGGTAGGCTCGCCCTCGTCGACTCCAGTGGTGTGGAGGACGAGCTGGGGAAGCGTCGGCGCAAGCTGGCCCTTCTCGCGGTTCTGGCTCTGGCGCGGCGACCGATCTCGCGCGACACGCTGGTCGACACCTTCTGGGGCGAAGAACCGGAAGAGAAGGCGCGCCACTCATTGAGTGACGCGCTTTCGCATTTGCGCCGTGTGCTCGGCCGCGACGCAATCCTGTCGCGCCAGACTGAAGTCGCCCTGACCACCGACACGGCACTTACCGTCGATGCGATTCAACTAACCACGGCCGCAGCGGCCGGAGATCATCCGCGCGTCGTCGAACTGTACCAGGGGCAGTTTCTCGATGGCGTATACGTCCCCGAGTCGCCGCGTTTCGAAGAGTGGAGCGCCCGGGAGCGCGCCCGGCTTGAGCGCCTCTTTGTCACATCGTGTACCGCGCTCTGCCACATAAGCGCCAGCGCAGAAAACTGGAACGAATGCGCGCGACTGGCCACGCGCTGGCTCGACGTCGATGCAGGCTCGCGCGAGGCAGCCCAGTTTCTGGCGACCGCGAACGCAGCCGCGCCAATGCTGCCGGTGCCACGGAGCGCGCCACGCCCCGACACCGCTTCGCCCGAATCGCGCATGCCGGTGCGCAGCCCACGCGCATTGCGCTGGCGCATCGCGGCGGTGATCGTCGGGATTGCCGGCATCGTTGCGTCAGGACTCTGGAGTACGAAGAACCGGGGAGTCACCAGCACTGATCCTGCGCGCCAGGTGGTGGCGATTGTGGACGTCCGGGTCGCACCGGCCGATCCATCGCTCGCCTGGCTGCAGGACGGGTTCGCCATGATGATCGCCGCCGACCTCTCGCGGACCGCGACATTCGAAGTCGTATCCGCGAGCCGGGTTCAGTCGCTGCTGGCGCGTGCGAATCGCGCCGCGACCACACTCGACGGTGTCGCGGCCGCAGACGTTGCCAGCCGGCTCGATGCGCGCTGGGCGGTGACGGCCACGCTCTCCCATGTCGGCAGTTCGTACCTCGTCCAGCTCACCGTGCAGGATGTTCATGGTGGCGCAGCGCGAAGCTTCGCGATCAGCGGCGCCAATGTCCTTACGGTTGCCGACCAGGCCGCAGCGCGTGTGCGCAGCGTTGCCGCCGCGACGGCTCCCGGACCGCAGCTCGCCGATGTCGAGACGGACAACGTCGCTGCGTTCGAACACTTTGTCCGGGCCAATCAGGCGGGAGACGAAGGCCGCCTCGCCGATCAGCTCAGTGAAATCGACGCCGCGGTCGCCGCCGATTCGGGATTCACCAGCGCGCTCGTCGCCCGGATGCGGATCGCGCGCTTTTATGTAGACACCATCACGCTGGCGCGACTCGCCGGGGCGTACGCCCGTGCTTCCTCGCGCCTGACGCGGTGGGACGACCTCGAACAGGCGCAGTACCTCGCGATGCACAATGGCGAGCATGCGCGCGCCGAGCAGTTGGCGCGCGACTTGGTCGCGGCGTACCCGCACGACCCGCGCGCGTACCAGACCCTGGCAACCACACTCTCGATGCACGGCCAGTGGGCCGCCGCCGATTCGGTGCTGCGCCGCGCGCTGCGGCTCGACTCGCTCGCCATCGCGGCCGGCCGGGGTCCATGCGTTCCCTGTGCGACCTACTCCGGGCTGGTGGACAACGCGGTCGCCGTCGGCCATCTCGCCGATGCGGAGCGCGATGCGCGGCGGTGGCTGGCACTGCAGCCCGATCTTCCGGCGGCCTGGGCGGCACTCGCGACCGTGCAGGCGTCGTCGGGCCAGTTCGACGTGGCACTCGAGTCGGAGCGTCACGCCTCGGAACTTTCCGGTGACGACGCGGGCTACGAAATTCGTATCGGCCGCATCCTGGTAATGGCGCGCCGGCTTGGCGCGGTCGATTCGCTGATTCGCCAATGGCAGCACGGCACCCGGGAGTACCGGATCGGTGCGCTCGACCTGCAATCGGTGGTTGAGCGCGAGCGCGGGCAGTTTCGCGCATCGGACCACACGCTCAAGCAGGCACTCGACGAGTTCCATGACGGCGGCCTCGAGCTGGTGCGCCTGAACGGCCTCGCTCGCTCGCGGCGGTATGACGACGCGCGCCGCGACTTCGAACGTGTCACTCCTCACGGCCTTCCCGCCGAGCCGGCGTCACCAGTCCAATCGCTTGCCGGAGATCGGGCGCGCACCTTCGCATGGCATCATGCACTGGAGGCGGATGCCATCGCACCGCGCGGCGACACCATATATCTCCGTGCGCTGGCCGATTCGATTGAGCGGATCGGCACCCGCAGCTATTTCGCACGCGACTGGCGGATCTTTCATCACGTGCGGGGCCTGATCGCACTCGCGGCCGGAAGGCCGGACGAGGCGTCGCGCGAATTTGTGCAGGCGGAGTTCGGCGCGGCAGGATGGACGCGCACGAATGCATTACTCGCGGAATCGTACCTGTCGATGGGCAATGCACCCGCAGCGCTCGCCGCGCTTCGCACGGCGTATCAGGCCGCACCCGATGCAATGGGTCGCTATCAGCCGCGGAGTGAACTGGATTACCTGATGGCGCGGGCGTTCAACGCGGCGAACGCACCAGATAGCGCGCGGGTCTATGCGCGGTATGCTATCGATGCTTGGGCCAACGCCGACCCCGAAGGCGGCGCGCGGCGCAAGGAGATGACCGAACTTCTTGCGGCGACTAAGTCCCGCAGCCCATAGGTCACGCTGCCCGCCCCACCGCCAGCGCCGCACACCGCCCACCAAGGCTCTGCGACAACAGCAACGCCGTCGACCCGACAAACTGTTCAGGCGCAAGCGCAATGCGCCGCTCACCCAGCAACGGATCGACGTTGGTCGTTCCAAGTGTCGCGGGGACAACACCCGCGCGAATTGCGAATACCGCTGCCACGAGTTCTATTGCGCCGCTCGCGCCGAGACAGTGGCCCACCAGCGGCTTGAGCGAACTCACCGGCACACCGGCCAACGCACCGTCGAGCGCACGACACTCCGCCGCGTCGTTGGCGCGCGTGGCGGTACCGTGCGCCTTGATCCAGCCCACGCGGCCACGCACTCCCGCAAGTGCATGCGCCGTCGCACGCGCAACGCCTCTCCCCGCGGGATCGGGCGCCATCATCGAACCATCTTCACCACTCATCCCGCCGCCAGCGAGCACCGCCAGTGGCTCGGCGCCACGGCGACGCGCATGATCCGCACGCTCGAGCACCACGACGCCAGCTCCTTCACCGAGAATCGTGCCGCACCGGCTGACATCAAATGGACGACACGGCAACGCGTCACCCGCAGGTGCAAGAATCCCTGCCGACTGAAAGACGGCGAGCACTTCCGAATCGAGTGGTGCATCAGCACCACCCGCAACCACGACATCTGCCAATCCGGTGCGCAACTTCGCCCATCCTTCCAGAATCGCCACCGCGCCCGACGTGCTCCCCGCCGACAACGCGAACACCGATCCATGCGCGCCGACTTCCTGCGCGAAGGTCGCACCCCCGGCACCCACCATCATGCGAATGAGATGTGCCGGACTGATCCGCGCGGGAAATCCGTC
>JANYCP010000085.1 GCA_025360265.1 Gemmatimonadota bacterium | reverse complement strand
TCGGGAGTTGGCGCACGCGCGGCCGCGCTACGGCTACCTGCGCATTCACGTCCTGCTGCGGCGCGAGGGGTGGCGCGTGAATACCAAGCGCGTGCGGCGGCTGTACCGCCTGGAAGGCCTGCAAGTGCGGCTGCGGGTGCGACGGCGCAAGCACCGGGCGTTGCATCGCGGGCCCGCGCCACTGGCGCAGGGACCGCGGGAGCGCTGGAGCATGGATTTCGTGCACGACCAGCTGACGGACGGACGGGCGTTTCGGGTGCTCACGGTGATCGATCAGTGGAGTCGCTCCAGTCCGATCTTGCAGTGCGGTCTGAGCCTGCGCGGGAGCGACGTCGCGGAGGCCCTGGATCGGGCCATTGGGAGCGGCACGCCGCCGCGGTCGATCACCGTCGATCACGGCACCGAGTTCATCTCGCGGGCGCTGGAAGACTGGGCGTGGCGGCGCGGGGTGCAGCTGGATTTCACGCGGCCCGGCAAACCGACGGATAACGGCTACATTGAAAGCTTCAACGGCAAACTGCGCGACGAATGTTTGAACGTGCATCAGTTTATTTCGCTGGCCGATGCACAGCAGCAAATCGACGCGTGGCGGGAGGAGTACAACACCATCCGTCCGCACAGCTCTCTCGGGCACCTGACCCCGAAGGAGTACCAGGAAATCCGTCAGGGAAAAGCGATCGCCGAAGCGGCGTAACTCTCGCGACGGCCTGCCTACTTACGGGACCAAGGTCAAAAACCGCCTTACTCTAACGCTGGACTGTATCCAAACAGGACCAACGTCACACGCGGTAGGTCTCTTGCGCCCAAGCGACCACCACGCGGCCTGGCTTGGGGCCGACCATTGTTTTCCGAGGGCGCCTCTTCAGCATCGTCTTGTCGAGGGTCAGATCGGCGACCACCTGGCGCAACCGGCGATTCTCGTCGCGCAGCTGGCGGAGCTCGCGCAACTCCCCGACGTCCAGCCCCGCGTACTGCTTCTTCCAGCGGTAGAACGTCCCCTCGGTGACGCCCAGCTTCCGGCAAATCTCGGCGACCACGGTGCCCGACTCCGCCTGTCGGAGTGCTTGCAGAATCTGCTCGGGGGTTACTGCATCTCGGCGTCCTCTCCTGAGAGAGTTTGGCCTCGAATCAGGGTGCTGTCAAAACGTGAGCACCGCTGGACTCAGATTCCCGGACCCAGGCCCCCTTGAACTGGGCTCGAAGGCCGACGAAACGCCGCCGGCCCCGTAGGCTTCCCCTCGCCGTACGCGTAAAAAAGAACCGCTCGACGCTGGCATGATCCCTCGACCGGCCTTTCGCGCTGGCACTTTCGCGCGATGCCTTGCCCACTCATCGCCGTCGAGTCGATACTATGTCCATGCCGCTTGCTCGCCATTACACCGCCGACGATGTGCGCGCGTTGCCCGACGACGGAAACCGCTACGAGACGGTGCACGGCGAGCTGCTCGTGACGCCGTCACCCGGCCCGAAGCATCAGTACTTTCTCGAGCGGCTGGCGGATTTCATCAACGCATACCTGGTGGCGAACGGCCAGGAACGAGCGTTTCGTGTTCCGGCGGATATCTCGTTCGCTGCCGACACGCTGGTGCAACCAGACATCTTTGTCGCCGATCTTTCGGTGCTCAAGCAAACCTGGAGCTGGGCGGATATTGGACCATTACAGCTGGCCGTTGAAGTGGTCAGTCCGTCGAGTGTAAAAACCGACCGCACCACCAAACGCAGGCTCTACCAGGAACAGCTGATACCGGAATACTGGGTCGTTGACGTCGACCAACAGCAAATTGAAGTCTGGACACCCACCGCCTCGTTCCCGCGCGTCGAGCGCGAACGCCTGATCTGGCGCCATCCGGCGCTGAGTGTCGATTGCATCATCGATATGCGTTCACTCTTCTCACTCCAGACACGGTAAGCCCACCCGCAGTGTGGCGACATACACCGACGGATCAATCGTCTGGTTCTGCTGCCGTATCGGTTGAATGTCAATCTGGAAGAATCGAAATCCGTCCACCGTCACCTGCGTGGTGCCAAGCGTAAAGTGCGGATTATCCGGCGGACCCGGATCGGCCGCAGGATTGGTGAGCTCCATCGCCAGCAGCGCTTCGCCCGCCTGAATGCAGAGCACGCCAAGCGGACAACGGCTATCCGAAACCACCGAATCGAGCTTCACGCTCCACTGCGTGGTGCCAACGACATGACTGCCGCCGACGTGCAGCACGTATCGCGGTGCGTCCTCATCCGAACATGAGTAACCACCCGACGAGGAGCAGGCCGCTCCAAGCAAGAGCGCCGGTAGCGCCAGTCCCACAATCCTGATCATCACCTCACTCCCCTCCGCCACGGCGTCGCGCAAGCTCGGCCGCCAGCAACCGCTGGACGATTCCGCTCGGGTCGCAATGATCGCTGTTGCAGAGCACCGCAGCGCCCAGGCCGTGCTCCGGGAGAATCATCATGAACGAGAGATATCCGCGATCCGCCCCCGCGTGCCACACCGCGAACTCGCCGATCCGGCGACCAGTCAGCCAGCCAAGCCCGACGCTGCGATCGAGCGTCTGGCCGTTGCCGCCAGTGAGATGGATCGTAGTGTCCCACATCGCCGGGTAAACGCTTTCCGGCAGCAACGCACCCGTCGCTGTCCGCCCGCGTCGCAAGTGAAGTTGCAGCCATTTCCCCAGGTCCTCGATCGACACATTGAGCGTGGAACTCGGCGCGTGGCGCTCGTTCATCAGCACGAGCCCGGTGGCGCCAAGCACTCCAGCATTGTACAGGTGCCCGTACGCGAGGCGGGCGGTGTCGCGCAGCCCGACACGAAAGAAACTTTCCTTCATCCCGGTCGGTGTCAGGATGTCGTTCGAGAGGTATTGATCAAATGGTGTGGCTGTGACCCGTTCGATGATGGCGCCGAGGAGATCGACGCCACTGTTGGTGTAGCGCGCCTTGCGGTCGCGCGTCCGGGTGTCGAGCGTGCCAGCGATCGCCGCCGCGTTGCGCTGCAGCGCTCCTGGCAGGGTGTCCGGAGCCGACCAGCCGTAGTCGGTGACGTCGGCGAGACCGGATGTGTGCTGCATCAGGTCGCGAATGGTTATCAGTGGCGCGCGGTCGGGAGGAAAGGTCGCCAGGTAGCGGTCGACCGGAGCGTCGAGGTCGAGCACCCCGCGCTGCACCAGGCGCAATGTCGCCGCTGCGACAAAGGTCTTGGAAATCGACGCAGCGTGAAAGAGGGTGTGTGCCGTGATTGCGGCGGTCGAACCGAGCCCGCGCACCCCGGCGACACACTGTGAAAGCACTGAATCTGCGGTGACGAGCTCCGCTGCGATCCCGGTGACGTGTCCGGGAATGAGCTCACTGTCGATCTCCGCCGCCATCGTTGCGATCGTTGGCGCCACACCCGATCCGATGCACTTCGGCGCATCGCGTTCGTGCCGAGCCGCAACGCAGAGTGCCACGACCATAAGCATCGTCGCGGTGATTCTCACGTATCGGCTCACCGGCCAGTCAGCGGTCATCATCGGTGGTCCCGGTTGGAGCAAACTTCCATGGGTATTCTACCACGGTGCAGCTACTTCGGTGGCGCCACGCCGCTAGATTCAAATTCATGGACCTGCCGTTCAGGCCGCCCAAGCGGTCGAGGCGTTCCTCGGAATACGAAACGTCTCAGCTGATTACCGCCGAGCGCCGGGTGGGATCACGCCGCAAGCTGCGCGTCTCCTCGCTGCCGGTGCGTATCGGTGAATCGTTGCTCTTTCTCGTCAGCTGTCTGGCCACGGCCGTCCTGGTTGGATTCGTCGCCTACGTGATCGATGGCACTGCACCACCATCCGGCGAAGAGGGCGCCAACATCTGGCAGGCGTTTGAATCGCTGGTGGCTCGCTTTGCGTTCTCGGTCGTGGGAATGTGGCTCGTGCACCTCGCCACGTCCCTGATCGTCAACCGCATCCGCCGTGCGCGTGCATCGGAAGCACGGCGAGCCGCCATCCTGGCCGGCGCCATCGCCTATCCACTCTTCTTCGCGATGGTTGCCGTTGTCGGCGCACTCGACATGCCAAAGCCTGCCGCGACTGTCATCACCCTGATCATTCCCGCGGTCGTCGCCACCCTCATGGCACCACGGGTCCTGCCGAGGTCGAGCGCGCCCGTTTAAGCCGCCGCTTCAGCGGCGGACTACATTATTACATCTCTATCCCGGTTTCCCCATGACCGATACCACCCGGCCGCGCCCTCCTTATATATGGGCCCTCGCTACGTTCGCCATCATCTTCATCCTGTACCTGCTGACGCTGGCGCCCACGGTCGCCTTCTGGGACGCGCCCGAATACATCACCGCCGCCAAGGTCCTTGGCATTCCGCACCCGCCCGGCAATCCGCTCTTCACCCTCATGGCGCACGTCTGGGGCATGCTCCCCCTCGCCGCTGACTACGCCCGGCGCATCAATATCTTCGCCGCCTTCTGTTCGGCCGCCGGCGCCGGTCTCTGGTTTCTTGTCGCCGAACGCTGGTTGCACAACCTTCTGATTGTTCGCTCGCAACGAATCATCGCCGCCTTCGCCGGCGTCTTCGCCGGAGCCACCGCATGGACCGTGTGGAACCAGTCGGTCGTCAATGAAAAGGTCTACACCGTCTCGCTCCTCTCCATTGCGATTGTGGCATGGTTCGCCGTGCGCTGGGCCGATGAAGCCGCCACGCCGCGCCGCGATCGCTGGCTCCTCGGCGCCATCTACGTGCTGGCACTCACTTCCACCAATCACACCATGGGCGTGCTCGGCGCACCAGTCCTCGGCATGTACGTGCTCCTCACCGATTGGCGCGTGGTGCTGCGACCAAAATTTCTCGCGATGGCCGTCGTGGTGGCTGCAATTGGCGTAACACCCAACTACGTCTACATGCCAATGCGCGCCGCGCAATTCCCCGCGGTGAACGAAGGCGAACCGATCGGCTTCTTCTCCAAGGCGCTCAGCGAAACGCTCAACCGTACCCAGTATCTCAAGCCGGGCGTGCTGCCGCGCCAGCCCTGGCAGGACGGCGATCTGGTCGACAACATCGGCCACTTCGGCGCGCAGCTCGACATGTACTGGCACTACTGGAGCTGGCAGTGGTCCAAGGACGCCGGGCCGCTCGGTGCGGTGGCCACCGGCCTCTTCACCGCGCTGGGACTGGGCGGATTGGTGACGCTGCTGAAACGCGACAAGCGAGCAGGGCTCACGGCAGCTGCCCTCGCCGTGACCCTCACCTTGCTGCTGATCTTCTACCTGAACTTCAAGTTCGGCTACTACTATCACCCCGGTGACGCCGGCATCAATCGCGAGATGCGAGAGGTGCGCGATCGCGACTACTTCTTCATCGCGTCGTTCGCCTTCTTCGGGGTGCTGCTTGCCGCCGGCTTTGCCATGCTGATGCGATTCATCGATGAGAGCATCGGCGATCGCGCATCACCGCAGGTGCGGCAGTACGCCGTGGCATCGGTGTGCGCGCTGGCACTCATTCCGCTGATTGGCAATCGCCACTCCGCGCCGCGCAACAATGAAACGCTCGCGCGCGACTACGCCATCGACATTCTCCAGAGCGTGGAACCGTACGGCATCCTGATCACCGCTGGCGACAACGACACCTTCCCGCTCTGGTATGCTCAGGAAGTGATGCACGTGCGGCGCGACGTGACGCTCGCCAATCTCTCGCTCATGGGCACCGATTGGCATGTGCGCCAGATGCGCCGCCGCGAAACGCAGACCTTCGATCCCGCCGGTGCGGCCGCCATCTGGCGCCCCGGCACCGATACGGCCGGTCGCCAGATCGGCGGCGGTGGTCCACAGACGTGGACGAAACCCACCGAACCGGTCTTCGCCGAATCGATTGCTGCCCTCGATTCCATTCCGGGATACCTGCCGATCGAGCCCGGCACCTCAATGGTCACCGGCAACCTCGTGATGCATTTCAGCGGTCGCTATGCCACGCGCTCCGACCTCGTGACGGCATTGCTCATTCACGACAATCTTGGCAAGCGGCCGATCTATTTTGCCGCGAGCGCGGCGATGTACCCGGACCAGACCCTTGGCCTCAGCGGACATCTGTTGACGCAGGGCATGGTGCGAAAGGTGATAGCCGATTCGATCAAGCTGGGTGGCGAGATTATCGATTCGGAATATTTCGGGCCGCTTGACATGGAGCGCACCAAGGCGCTGATGTTCGGCGTCTACCATATCGACGCCGCGACGCGCCAGCGCGCCGGCGGGTGGTATGACCCGCCGTCAGCCGATATGCTGGAGACTTACTTGCGACTCTATGGTGGGTTCGCGTCGGTCCTGGCAGAACATGGTGACTCGGCGCGCGCAAATGAATCGATGAAGATCGCCGAGAAAGTGCGTACGGCGATCACGGGTACGGCGCACTGAAAATATTAGTTGGCGGTCTCGGTAAAGTTGACCGTGTTGACGACGTTGTTGAACGTGACGCTGGCCGTGATCGTCTGCGCGCCAGCCGTGGCCGGCAGCGTATACGTCGTGGTGAACCGTCCGTCGGCACCGGTGCGGCCCGACAATGTGCCAAGTGTGCCGCCGGTTGCCGTCATGGTGACCAGCACGGAGACCACCGGATTGCCGTAGGTGTCGGTCACGAGCACCGACACTGGATCCGTGAGTGCCGTACCGCGCAATGCCAACTGGCCGCCGCCGCTGCCTACAATCTTGCTTGCGGGCGCTGCGTACGATGAGGTGAACACCACTGCCGGCGTGGTGATTCCGACTGCCCTTGCCGTGATGGCCACGGTGCCGGCAAGCTGGCTGAAGTGCACCGATGTGAGCACGCTGCCACCCTGATCGGTGACAGCCGTCGTGGAAAGCAACGTCGCTGGTCCAGCGCTGGTGAAGTTGACCGTGACGCCCTGAACGCCGGTTCCCGCGGTGTCCACCACGGTGAACACATATGGCCCGGCGTCAGTGGCAATTTCCGCCGAGAGGTCGGTGCGGCCGGTGACTTTGATCTGCACCGGTTGGCCGACGAATCCGTCGCTCGTGTTGTTGTTGCAACCGGTGAACAGCGCTGCGCCGAAGAGTGAGGCCATTCCGATCCAGCGGGCGGTGTGCGTCCGTGGACGTATGATTGATCGCATGGGATTCTCCATATATATGAGCGCGATCTTCGGGCCAGCCAATCGCGTTGCTGCCAAAGCGGAAACTAGCACCCTGTCCAACGGAGCCACGATGTCCCGCCGCCCACTCTTCGCCCTGCTTCTCGCCGCAACTGTCGCGGTACCGCTCTCCGCCCAAGCTCGTACCACACCGGCCATCACGGCCGCCGACCTTCGCTCTCGACTGTTTCGGATTGCAGACGATTCGATGATGGGCCGCGAGACCGGGTCAAAAGGAGCGTTTCAAACCGCAGAATATGTCGCTGCCGAGTTCAAACGTCTCGGTTTGCAACCTGCGGGTGAGGGGGGCGGCTGGTTCCAGTCGGTGCCGTTCTTCTCGGCGGTTCCGGCGGCCGGCTCCCTCCCGATCGTCGGTGGCCAACCGCTCAAACTGGGCACTGACTACGTCATTCCGGCCCGCGCCGTGGTGCCGGTGACGACTCCGATGGCGGTGGTATACGGTGGTGCGGCGGACATGCCAGGATCGTGGATCGATGCAGTGAGCGCCGCTGGAAAACTCGTCGTGCTCGACCTGCGCTCCGAGGCATCGAAGGCGACGGCGTTCGCCGTCGGCCCGGCACTGCAGACATTGCTCCGCGCGCCACAGTTCGCCGGGGCGGGCGCACTCGCGATTGTCCGCCTCGATGGCCTGACGCTTGGTATGCTGGCGAATCTTGTGCGGTACACGCCGCGGGCCGATTCCTCGCGGGCGGTTGGCGCCGCAGTGATCTTCGTCACGTCGCACGCCGCCGATCAATTGCTCGGTGCGCCTGTGGCGGCGGCAAAAGCCGGTGCAGTTGGCCTCACCGTGCAGGGCGACATGACGCTCAAGTGGTTGCCGGTGAGCTATCCGGCGCGCAACGTCGTTGGCATTCTCCCCGGGCGTGATCCGGCCCTGCGTGGTGAGTACGTCTCGCTCACCGGCCACAATGATCACGTCGGTGTCTGCATGTCGCCGGTGGATCACGACTCGATGCGCGCCTTCCTGCACGTGTTGCGGCCGATGGGTGCCGACACGCGCACTTGGAAGGAAACACCCGAGGCGACCGCGCAGATCCGCACGATGATCGATTCGATGCGCCGCATTCGTCCGCCGCGCGCCGATTCCATTTGTAATGGCGCCGATGATGACGGTACTGGCACCGCCGCGATCCTCGAGTTGGCGGAGTCGTTTGCCACGATGCCGATGGCCCAGCGGCCGCGGCGTTCGCTGTTGTTTGTATCGCACACCGCGGAAGAGCGCGGCTTGCTTGGCTCGAAATGGTATGCCGACCACTCGACCGTGCCGATCGATTCCATCGTCGCGGAGATTGATGAGGACATGATCGGGCGTGGCACGGCGTGGGATCTACCCAAGGGCGGACCTACCTATCTCGAAGTGGTCGGTGCCCGGCGATTGTCGAATGAGTTTGGCGATTTGCTTGAAAAAGCGAACGCTGCAATGAAAGTCCCGTTCGTCTTCGACTACGAGTTCGACGCACCGGGCCATCCGTTGCGGTACTACTGTCGCGCTGATCATTACAGCTATGCCCGCTATGGTATTCCGGCCGTGGCGTTCTCACGCGGTGAGCATCTGGACTACCACCAGGTCACCGATGAACCGCAGTACATCGACTACGCCGACATGCTTCGTGTCGTCACGATGGTGCACGACGCGGCCGTATTAATCGGTAACGCCGACCATCGTCCCCGGTTGGACAAACCG
>JANYCP010000059.1 GCA_025360265.1 Gemmatimonadota bacterium | reverse complement strand
TCGCGTTCCCTTGCAGCGCTCGCTCGAATCCCTTCTCGCTTTTCGATACGGTCTCAATCGGGTAGTCCCACCGATGGGCGCCCGGGGCGTCAACCGTGAGTTTGGTTGACGACGATAGCTCCGTACTGAACCAGGCGTCGGAGGGGTAGTTGCCCGGAGTCCACCGCCACTCGCAGGTGATCCGGTGGGTGGACACCACGACCGTTTTCTGAAGGTCGTCGCACTGGAACTCGAGTGCCGCCCGTTCCTCGTCGATTCGATGGGTCGCGGTCATCTGCTGCCTGGCCCACGTGCGAAGCGGCATGACCGTCCCATTTACGAAGGACTCCCGCGTCGTATCTACGGCGATGACGCGATCGACGAAGAGGCCACGCGGATCGGTGTCGATCGGTGGCACCTCGGTCAGCTGGGATTCGAGGTCGTGAATCGACGGCGCGCCGCCTTCGACGTCGGGATGATGCCAGGCCGGAACCCCCGCGTTCAGCGGTTCGTGATACGCCTCGCGGTGGCGCATCACGACGTTCAGGAGGTTCTCCCGACCGACCAGGTCGAGCCATGCGTCGACCATACCACCGCGGGCCGGGGCGGCAAGCACACTTGTCGTCGCGGAATGCACCCAGAGTTCGTCGCGGCCATCGGCGTCGATGTCGCGCGATTCTACCGCGATCGATTCACCGGCCCGCATCATCCCTTCAGCAGTGGCGAGGTTGTGCCAGATCTCCCCGCGAATGAACTGGAGGTACAGTCCGCCGAACACGCCGTGCCAGTACGCGTCATTGCACTGGGCGCGGCCGACATAACGGCGAACTTCGGTCGGATCACCGACCGCTCGGCACAGATTCGATAATTCCGTGGCGTATTTGTGCATCCGGTTGCTTTCTGGATACTTGACCAGGAAGTGCCGCCAATGCCCGCCGCGAAGGAGCCCACCTTCGACACCCTGAATCCTGGCCCCGTCCCACGCATGTTCCAACCGGAGTAATGCACGCGCCGGCTCGAACGGGAGCGACCAACCCTCCATTTCGCGATATGACGCGGACGGGAGGTAGGCGAGTCCGCCGGAGGTTGTCGTTGCCAGCGCATCGTCGAATCGGGAAAGCGTGACTTCGTTGTTGTCGCGCAGCTCGCGCATCGTGCCAAGGAATGATTCGAGCCAGCCATCCTGGTAGAGCCATTGGCGTGTGCCGGGCCAGCCGCCGAATTTTTCGCCGTCATCACCCAGTACCGCAATCCGACGACCGGCCGCCCGCAACTCACGGAAATAGGCGGCCAATTCTGCCGGAGGGCGAAACGGAATCAGGTATCGGAGTTTTTCATCGATCGGGAAGAGGTTGAGACGGTGGCCGCCTGCTTCTGTGACGTAGTGCGAGTGGAGCTGATCAGGAGCGAAGCCTGAGACTCGGAAATGCCGGTCGTCCACCAGTGCGAATTGCACTCCAGCCCCGGCAAGCTCCCCCGGCATCGTGGGCTCCCAGACGCGTTCCGTCAGCCAGAGCCCACTCGCCTCAACACCGAATCGCCGGCGGATCCACTGGCGATGGCGGAGCACCTGTTCCAGGCGGTCTTGTCGCGACAGCACGGCGAGAATTGGTTCGTCATGCCCGGCGCAGAGCAGTTCGAGTCTGCCAGCCGTCGCGTGCTCGCCGATTTCATCGACGAACGCTGGTGCGTTCTGATCGAGCCACTCGAGCAAGGGCCCGGACAGGTGCAGGGCAACTGGCCAGCACTCTCCCTCCATCAGGCTCCGCAATAGCGGCCGATAGACCTCATGCAGGTGTTGCTCGAACACCGAGTCGAAGTTGCCCCACGGTTGGTGGACGTGCAGCGCGAAACAGAAGCGGAGTGGCGGTGTCACGCGATGCCGAATCGTTCGGCCAGCGCTCGGCGGGCGGTTGATGCCGGCCACTTCTCAAGATGGCGAAATGCGTCGGACTGTTCCGCGTCGCCGATCGGCGCGTTCTCGACGTCGTAGAGATCGAGTGCGCCGTGGACAACAATGGCGGCGTCGTCCAGTCCATCGCGCATCACCAGTTGCCACGCACCTTTGAGTGCACGGAGCCGAATCGTTGTTGAATCGAGAAGCCCAGCGCGCAACGCCGCTTTGTCATCAGGTGACAACGTCGCGTCGAGCACGATCGGCGTG
>JANYCP010000058.1 GCA_025360265.1 Gemmatimonadota bacterium | reverse complement strand
TCGCGTTCCCTTGCAGCGCTCGCTCGAATCCCTTCTCGCTTTTCGATACGGTCTCAATCGGGTAGTCCCACCGATGGGCGCCCGGGGCGTCAACCGTGAGTTTGGTTGACGACGATAGCTCCGTACTGAACCAGGCGTCGGCTGGGAACTGCGCTGGGTCCCAGGTCCACTCGCAGCCGATCTTGTCCGCTGAGACAGCGATGGCCTTCTCGAGACCATCGCCGCGAAGCGTCAGGTCGGCACGCGAATTGACGACGGCGTGCTCCGCGGTCATCTGTTGACCGGCCCACGAGCGCAGCGGCGTCACGGTGCCCGCGACAAATGCCTCGCGCGAGGTATCGACGGTGAGGACGCGATCGACGAAGAGTCCGCGCGGTTCAGTGTCAATCGCGGGAACTTCCGTGAGCTGGGACTCGAGATCGTGAATCGATGGCGCCCCGCCGGCGGCGCCGTCGTGCTTTCCGTGGGCGCTGGCTGAGTCGAGCGGCTCGTGGTATGCCTCACGATGACGCATCACGATGTTCAGGATATTCTCGCGTTGGCGGAGATCGAGCCACGCGTCTACCATGCCGCCGCGGCTCGGTGCCACAAGGGCGCTGACCCGGGCGGAGTGCACCCATAGTTCATCGCGGCCATCAGCATCGAGGTCGCGAACCTCCACCGCCATCGGCTCGCCAACGCGCAACATTGCTTCGGCTTCAGCCAGGCTCTTCCAGTTCGCGCCGCGAATGAACGGGAGGTAGAGCCCACCGAACACGCCGTGCCAGTAGGCATCATTGCACTGCGCGCGACCAATGGCTCGGCGCACATCGACGTGATCGCCCCGGTTTCGACAGAGCCTCGAGAGCTCCATCGCGTACTTGTGCATCCGGTTGCTCTCCGGATACTTGACGAGGAAGTGCCGCCAATGTCCGCCTCGGAGGAGCCCGCCTTCCAACCCCTGGATGCGGGCACCATCCCATTCCTGTTCCAGGCGCAACAGCGCGCGTGCGGGCTCGAACGGGAGCGACCACCCTTCCATCTCGCGATATGACGCCGACGGCAGGTAGGCTAGTCCGCCTGACGTTGTCATCGCAACGGCATCGTCAAAACGCGAGAGGATTACTTCCTTGTTGTCACGCAGTTCGCGCATCGTACCGAGAAACGATTCGAGCCAGCCGTCCTCGTAGAGCCATTTCCGGGTGCCGGGCCAGCCGCCAAACTTTTCGCCGTCGTCGCCAATGACGGCAAGCTGGTGGCCCGCCGCGCGCAGTTCGCGAAGGTAGGCCGCAAGTTCTGCCGGTGGCCGGAAGGGAATCAAGTAGCGGAGTCGCTCGTCGATCGGAAAGAGAGTGAGACGATGACCGCCGGCTTCGGTAACGAAATGCGCGTGGAGCTGGTTGTCGGCGAAGCCGGTGACCCGGAAATGGCGATCGTCCACCAAGGCGTATTTCACGCCCGCGGCAGCGAGTTCCCCCGGCATGGTCGGCTCCCAGACCCGCTCGGTGAGCCAGAGCCCGTTCGCCTCGACGCCGAAGCGACGGCGGATCCAGTCGCGATGGCGAAGGACCTGTTCCAGTCGATCCTGCCGCGAGAGCACGGCGAGAATCGGTTCATCGTGTCCGGCGCAGAGAATCTCGAGGCGACCGGCTGCAGCATGCTCGCCGATCTGATCGACAAACTCGGGAGCGTGTGCATCAAGCCATTCGAGCAGCGGACCGGAGAGATGAATGCCTACCGGCCAGAATTCACCCTCCATGAGACTCTGCACCAGTGGTTGATAGACCTCATCCAGGTGCTGCTCGAACACCGAATCAAAATTGCCCCAGGGCTGGTGGACGTGCAGCGCAAAACAGAAGCGGAGTGGTGGCGTCACGCTATTCCGAATCGTTCGGCGAGCGCCTTGCGAGTGGCTGATGCTGGCCAGTTCGCGAGATGTCGAAACGCGTCGGTCTGTTCGGCATCGCCAACTGGGGCGTTCTCGACGTCAAAGAGATCGAGGGCGCCGTGGACAACCATGGCAGCGTCGTCCAGTCCATCGCGCATCACCAGTTGCCACGCACCTTTGAGTGCACGGAGCCGAATCGTTGTTGAATCGAGAAGCCCAGCGCGCAACGCCGCTTTGTCATCAGGTGACAACGTCGCGTCGAGCACGATCGGCGTG
>JANYCP010000046.1 GCA_025360265.1 Gemmatimonadota bacterium | reverse complement strand
ACAAGTACACGACGGTCGGGACGGTCGAAACATTTCCAGGCCTCGCCCGAGTTGGTGTCGATCCGGTGACCCACAACGCCTACGGCTTCCAGCCTGAGTATGGACCGGCGCCGGCTCCCGATCCGAACGCACCGCCACCGGTCGCCGGGCAGGGTCGTGGCCGGGGTCCCGCGCGCCCGATCATCCATGGGTGGTTTGTTGTTGTAAGCCACTAGAAAAGAGAGAAAGAGAGAACGAGAGAAAGGGCTCCGAGCAATAGGAGCCCTTTTTCTCGTTCTCTCGTTCTCTCTTTTTCTCTTTCTCTCTTTCCTACTGCTTCTTCTCCATCACCATCAGCACGAATGCCGCCGGCGTCGCGCCAAGATAGATGCGATGTGTCGCCGGATCGAGCGCCATCGTCTTGGCGCGAACACCCGTCAGCACCGTTTCCAACACGGTGTACTTGTCCGGCGTGTCTTCATGAATCACGGTCAGTGTCCCGTCGCCGTTGGACGCAAAGACCAGCTGCGTTGCCGGGTCGAACGCTGCGCCATCGACACCGCCGCCAATCGGCACGGTCGTCACCAGCTTGCCTGTCGTGATGTTTGACACGCCGAGGTGCTTGCTGCGGCACACAGAAAAGAGCCGACTGTGCGCGAGGTCGATCGCCATGCCCGTGGAGGTCCCGCACGGCGCGATCGACCAACGCCGGGTGATCTTAAGGGTCGCAGCGTCGATCTCCACCACCTCGTTCTTGTCGCTGATGTTCACGAAGATCTTTCCATTTCCCACCGAGATACCGGACTCCGGCTTCCCGCCGAGTGGGATCGTCCCGATGCTCTTGCCGGCAATGGCATCGATTACAGTCGCTGAGTTGCCATCACCATTCAAGGAAAAGACCCGCTTGGTCCCGGCATCATACAGGATCGCATCGGCATCGTCCGCTGCGTGAATACGGCCGAGGACCTTGTAGGTCGTCAGGTCGAACATCACCACAGATGAGTCTTCCCCCGATGTCGCAAAACCCCGATTGTTTGTTGGCGAGAGCGCCACACCATGCGCGCCCTTGAATCCCGGCACTTCGCCAAGGACCTTGCCGGTAGTGAGATCAATCACCATCACGCGATCGGTGCGGGCAATGAAGACGCGATGATTGGCGGCATCCAGGGTGAGATAGTCCCAGTTGCCGGTGCCACCGATCGCGAACTTGTTGGCGACATGGAATCCCGGGGTCTGGGCCACCGCCGGCACGGCCGCGAACAGCGCGGTCGCAAGAAACAATTGGTTCATGCGCATCATCAGTTCCCTCGAGCGGTCGAAGTGAGTCAAGCGTTTTCTTCCCGATAATCCCGGCCCCGGATGGCCACCAGAAGCGTCGGGACGACGTAGAGCGTGATTGGTGTGGAGAGTGCCAGGCCACCGATGACCGCCAGCGCCAGTGGCCGCTGCAGTTCGCTACCGGCGCCGAGGCCCAGCGCCAACGGAAGCAGGCCGAAGAGCGTGCAGAGTGTGGTCATCAGGATCGGACGGAGGCGGATCTTGCCGGCTTCCCGGAGCGCGGCCTCGAGCGTCAACCCGCCCTCGCGCATCCGGTGATGCGTGAAGTCGAGCAGGATGATGCCATTTTTCACGATGAGGCCGACCAGAAGGATCAGCCCCATGAAGCTCGACACGTTGAGCACCGTCTTCGTCACGAGCAGCAGCACCAGCGCCCCAACGAACGAGAGCGGCGCGGCGAGCAGCACAACGAGCGGTTCAACGAACGACCGGAATTGGACCACCATCACCGTGATGACGCTGAGTGCTGCCAGCGCAAGAACCGTGAGCAATGCCCGGAACGCCGCCTGCTGCGTGGCATACTGCCCGGCCAGCTCGAGCCGGATGCCGGCGGGTGGCGGATTCGCGGCGATCACTTCCTTGACGTCCTTCATGATGTCGCCCAGCGAACGTCCAGTGATATCGGATGTCATCTCGATCAGCTGCTGCTGATTCTCGCGCAGCAGCTCCGACCGAGTGTCGCCCGGCGTGAACGACGCGAAGGTGCCGAGCGGCGTGCGCCCGCCGCCCTGAGGCGAGACGATCGGGAACACGGCGAGCTGACTCGGATCGAACCGGACCGCATCCGGCGCGCGAACCCGAACGCCGACCGACCGATCATC